>NZ_JBIAHA010000017.1:0-235132 GCF_042870175.1 Streptomyces sp. NPDC006643
CGGTTACATTCCGAACCCGGAAGCTAAGCCTTTCAGCGCCGATGGTACTGCAGGGGGGACCCTGTGGGAGAGTAGGACGCCGCCGAACAATCTTTCATGGACCCCTGGTCCAGCGTTCACGCTGGACCAGGGGTCTTTTGTGTTTTCTTGCCTTTTCTGTTGGAAGCGCGGTCGACCGTCGGCTGCGTGAGAATGACTGTGGTACCCGAAGACAGGAGCCGTGCCGATGTCCCCCAACTCTCCCGACGACCGTCCGGAGCGCGAATCACGTCGTAGGGACGGTGGTGGTGACCGGAGCGGTTCCCGTGGCGGTGGTCGTCCCACCGGCAGAAGCGGCGGAGGCGTCGGCGACTACGTGGCCCGGGGCGACAACCGTGGCGGCGACCGGCCCGCGAGCAGTGGTCGGCCTACCGGTGGCGGTCGTCCTGCGGGCGGTGGCCGGCCGACGGGTGGTACCGGTGGTCGTGGGCGTGATGAGCGCCCCTCCTCCCGTCGTGACGACCGGCCGAGCGGCCCGCGTCGTGACCGTGATGACGACCGTGGTGGCAGGCCCACCACCGGTGGCCGTCCTTCGAGCGGTGGCCGTCCGGCCGCCGGTGGCGGCGGGTTCCGTGGGCGGGACGAGCGTCCCAGCGGCCCGCGTCGTAACGACGAGCGTGGCGACCGTGGCGGCCGGCCCTCCAGTGGCGGCAGGCCCACCACCGGTGGCCGCCCCGGTGGTCCGCGTCGTGACCGGGATGACGACCGTGGTGGCAGGCCCACCGGCGGCGGCCGTCCCGTGAGCGGTGGGCGTCCGACCGGCAGCTCAGGCGGCGGCCGTCCCACCAGCGGTGGGCGTCCCAGTGGACCGCGCCGAGACGACCGCCGTGACGACCGCCGCGACGAGCGTCCCTCCTTCCGTCGTGACGACCGGCCGAGCGGCCCGCGTCGTGACAGCGACCGTGGCGGCAGTTACGGCCGGCGGGACGACCGGGAGCGTGGCGGGTTCCGTGGGCGTGACGACCGTGACGACCGCAGCGGCAGTTACGGGCGTCGTGACGACCGTGACCGTGACAGGGACCGGGAGCCCATCAAGCGGCTGCCGATCCCGGAGGATGTCACCGGTGACGAGATCGACAAGGCGGTGCGGCAGGAGTTGATGAGCCTGCCCAAGACGCTCGCCGACGACGTCGCCAAGAACCTCGTTATGGTCGCGAACCTCATCGACGAGGACCCCGACCAGGCCTACGCCTATTCGCGCGTGGCGCTGCGGCTCGCCTCCAGGGTCGCCGCCGTACGGGAGGCCGCCGGCTTCGCCGCGTACGCGACGCAGAAGTACGGCGAGGCGCTCGCCGAGTTCAGGGCGGCGCGGCGGATGACCGGCAATGTCGACCTGTGGCCCGTCATGGCGGACTGCGAGCGTGGTCTGGGCCGTCCCGAACGGGCGTTGACCATGGCCGGTGAGCCCGAGGTGCTGAAGCTGGACAAGGCGGGACAGGTCGAGATGCGGCTGGTCGCCGCAGGCGCGCGCCGGGACATGGGGCAGATCGACGCCGCCATCGTGACCTTGCAGGGTCCCGAGCTGGGCTCCAACTCCGTACAGCCGTGGTCCGCGCGGCTGCGTTACGCGTACGCCGACGCGCTGTTGTCGGCCGGGCGTGAGGACGAGGCGCGCGAGTGGTTCGCCAAGGCCCTGGAGGCCGACAAGGACGGCGCCACGGACGCGTCGGACCGCCTCGCCGCCCTGGACGGCGTCCAGTTCGTGGACGTGGACACGGACACGGACCTGGACGACGACGAGGACCAGGACGAGGACCGGAACGAAGGCCGGGACCAGGACCAGGACGAGGACGACGACGAGAGGTCCTGATCAGTCGGAGAGCGGGCGTGCGGTATCCCCACCGGGGGTGCCGCCCGTCCGCTCTTTCGTTTCTCAGCCGTCCGCGAGACTCCGCAGCACCAGGCCCGTCGCCGGTTTCGGGCCGAACGACGTCGACTTGCGCGGCATCGTGACCGCGTGGCGTGCCAGCTCCCGTACGACCTCCTCGCGTATCGGGTGCAGCAGGACCGCCGTACTGCCGTGCCGTTCCGCCTGTTCCACGACGGCTTCCGTGTCGTGGATGTACGAGATGTGTTCGGGCGCGTCCGGGATCTTCCAGATGTGGTCGAGCAGCGTCGAGTGCAGCACGGTCGCGTCGAGCGCGCGCCACTCCTGCGGGCGGTCGGCCGGCACCGTACGGGCGAGCAGCGCAGGGTCGGGGCGGTCGATCAGATGGAAGCGGCCGTCGCCCGCCAGCAGGAAGGCGTTGGCCGTGCCGTTGTCGGCGGTGGCCGCCTCGGACAGGGCGTCGAGGGCCTGCCGCAGTGTGCCGTCGATCGTGCGGACGCGGAAGGAACCCGGTACGTCCCTCAGCGCCGCCAGCGCGTCCGCGACCGGCAGCCGGTGCAGCAGCCGGTGGATCGCGCGGACCTGGAGAGGATGGCGCGCGGTGTCGACCAGCAGCACCAGGCCGTACGCCCAGGGCCCGGCCTCGCCCGGCGGGTGTTCCTCGCGCAGCCGCAGATAGGTGGCCCACCGGTGGTGGCCGTCGGCGATGAGTGCCTGACGGTCCGCCAGGTCCCGCTCGATCTCGGCCAGTTCGGCGGGATCGGTGACCGACCACAGGCGGTGGGCGAAGCCGTCCTCCGTGGTGGTGGAGAGCAGAGGAGTGCGCCGCACGGTGCGTTCGACGACGGCCGTCGTGCCGGTCGTGTCGCCGTCGCTGCGGTACGTGAGGAGCAGTGGCTCCAGATTGGTGGCGGTCGCCCGCATCAGGGCCGCGCGGTCCTCGACGATGTCCGGCATCACGTCCTCGTGCGGCAGGACGACACCCTCGGCAGGTGTCGACAGGGCGAGGGCCCCGATGACCCCGCGCTGGAGCAGATCGCCCTTGCGCTGCTCGTACACGTACAACGCCGGTTCCGTGTCCGGCGCGAGGACGCCCTCGTCGAGCCAGCGCCTGAGCGTGTTCGCCGCCTGACGGTGCCGGTCGGCGGCGGTCGCGGCCTGGGGCAGGATCAGCCGGACGATGTTGTGCGGGTCGGCCGACTCCAGATGGAGCAGCCCGTCGGGCCGTACGACGACGTCGTACGGCGGTGAGGTGACGGCTGCGAGGCTGCCCACCCGCTCGGGGACGTAGCGCAGTCCGCGGAACGGGATGAGGCGGAGGCCTTTCGCTGCCGGCCCTGTGGTGTTCATCTCCGCATCGTATGCGGGTCCGGGCATGAGCGATGATCGGGGGAGGAGAGCCCGACCATGGGGCGGAAGAGGGAGCGGGAGACTGATGAGTCAGCCGAGCAGGACCAGGCCCGACGGCAGCGCGACGGCGCTGAGCGAGGCGTACGACACGGCTCTGCTGGATCTCGACGGCGTGGTGTACGCGGGCGGCGAGGCCATCGAGTACGCCGTCGACTCGCTGATCACCGCCCGGGACGGCGGGATGCACCTCGCGTACGTGACCAACAACGCCCTGCGGACGCCGGACGCCGTCGCCGCGCATCTGACGGAGCTGGGGGTGCCCGCCGAGCCCGCCGAGGTGATCACCTCCGCGCAGGCGGTGGCCCGGCTGATCGCCGAGCAGGTGCCGGCCGGTGCGCGGGTGCTGGTGATCGGCGGCGAGGGGCTGCGGGTCGCCCTGCGGGAGCGGGGACTTGTGCCGGTCGAGTCGGCCGACGACGACCCGGCGGCCGTGGCGCAGGGCTACGGGGGGCCGGATCTGGCCTGGGGGCGGTTCGCCGAGGCCGGGTACGCGATCGCGCGCGGGGTGCCGTGGTTCGCGTCCAACACCGACCTGACCATTCCGAGCGCGCGGGGGATCGCACCGGGCAACGGGGCGGCCGTGGAGGTCGTACGGATCGCCACGGGCGCCGATCCGCAGGTCGCGGGCAAGCCGCTGCCGCCGATGCACCGGGAGACGGTGCTGCGTACGGGGGCGAAGCGGCCGATCGTCGTGGGGGACCGGCTGGACACCGACATCGAGGGCGCGTTCAACGGTGGTGTGGACTCGCTGCTGGTGCTGACCGGGGTGACGGACGGGGCGGGGCTGCTGGCCGCCGAGCCGAAGCACCGGCCGACGTATGTCGACGCGGATCTGCGGGGGTTGCTGACCGGTCAGCCCGAAGTGGTCGCCGGGAAGGGCGAGTTCGGGTGCGGCGGGTGGACCGCTTCCGTACGGGACGACGTACTGGTCCTCGACGGGGACGGGGCGGCGATGGACGGGTTGCGGGCGCTGTGCGCCGCGGCCTGGACGCACGCGGGGGACGGCGCGTGCGCCCTGGACGCGGGCAAGGTGCTGGCGAAGCTGGGGCTGTAGCGCGTCGATCGCCGGGCGGATTCGGACCGAGCCCGCCCGGCGCCCTGTCGCCCCGTCCTCCCGTGCCCCGGCGCTACGCGTCCTCGCCCGAGCGCAGCAGCTCGTCCTCGGAGGTACCGCGCCGCCAGTAGCCGGTGAACTTGACCGCCTTGCGGTCGATGCCGCGCTCGCCCACGAGGTGTCTGCGTACGGCCTTGACGGTCGCCGACTCGCCCGCGATCCAGGCGTACGGCGTGCCGTCCGGCAGGTCGTCGGCCGCCCGGATCGCGTCCTCGGTGGCGGGCGCCGACTCCTCCCGTACGAGCCAGGTGACGTGCGCGTCGGCCTTGGTGGGGAGTTCCCACCGGTCGGCGCCGTGGTGGAGCGTGAGCCAGACGCGGGCGGGCATGCCGGGCGGCAGGGACTCCAGGATGCCGGCGACCGCCGGGAGCGCCGACTCGTCGCCGGTCAGCAGGATCCAGTCGGTGCCGTCCGGCGGCCGGAAGTCGTAGCCCGCGTTCTCCTCGTGGATCGGGGCGAGAATGCCGACCTGGGCGCCGGGCGCGGCGTTCAGCGCCCACTGGGTGGCCGGACCCTCCTCGGATCCGGGCGGCAGTTCGTGCACGGCGAAGTCGACGTCCAACTCCTGCGGATCGCGGCGCAGTTCGCGCACCGTGTAGGTGCGCATGACGCCCCGTACGGCAGGGTCGAGGGCGCGCCACGCGTCCCACCAGTGCCCGTCGTCGGGACCCGGCAGGACCGGGGCCTCCTGGCCGGGACGTGGCAGGAACAGCTTCACGCGCTGGTCCCGGCCGGCCGTCGCCATGCGGGCCACGTCGTCGCCGCCGAAGGTGACGCGGACGAACGAGGGGGTGGGGCGGGTCGTACGCAGCACCCTCAGGGTGAAGAACTGGAACGGCGCGTCGCTCATCGGGCGAGCCTCCTCGACTTCGTCACGGCTGCGGCGAGTTGTTCGAGCACCGGTGCGTAACCGGCGTAGCTGTAGCGCTCCTCCATCGACCACGGCGTGATCTGGTCGGCCTTGACGGCGGGCAGCCGGCTCCAGGTGGGCCGCTTGGCGAGTTCGGAGACGGGGAGGGCGTTCGAGCGGTTGTCGACCATGATGAGGTCGGCGTGGTACTTGTCGGCGTTCTCCCAGCTGAGGAACTCCCAGAAGCCGAACTCGTCGGACTTCACGCCCTCGACGAACTCGATGCCGAGATCCTTGAAGTAGTTGAGGTCGCAGTACGAGTCGGGTACGGCGACGTACATCTGCTCGGCGTCGCCCGTCATGGCGAGGACCTTGAGGCCGCCGTCCTTCTTCTTCCCGGCCGCCGCCGCGCGCAGGGTCTTCTCCGCCCTGTCGAAGCGGGCCTTGGCGTCGACGACCTTCCGGGCGGACAGGTCGCCGCCGAGGGATTCGGCCAACTCCGTGTAGCGCTTGAGGGGTTGGAGCAGGCTGACCCGGCCGCCGGTGATGCCGACGCTCGGTGCGAGGGCCTCGATCTTCTTGACGCTCTCGGCCGGTACGAACCAGAGGTCCGGCGGCGGGAACATGTTGCTGATCAGCAGGTCGGGCTCCAGGGCGGCGTACTTCTCGATGTTGAACTCGCCCCACGCCTTGCCGAGGCTGGTGAGTTTCGTCAGGTCGAGGTCGCCCGCCTGCGGGTTGGGCTTGCCGCCGACCGGGTCGGTCGGGCCGAAGACTCCCGTGCACTCGACGCCGTAGTCGTGCAGGGCGGCGGCGGAGCTGATGAACGCGACGATCTTCTTGGGCAGTTGGTCGGTCTTCGCCGTTCTGCCGCGGTCGTCCTCGAAGCTCCAGGGGCCGTTCGTACCGGCACCCTTGGCGCTGCCCGCCGCACCGGCCTTCGCCGTCTTGTCCTCGGAGCCGCAGGCGGTGAGGAGCGCTCCGATTCCCAGGGCGCCGGCTCCGGTCAGCAGTCGGCGCCGGGTAAGGGACCCGGTGACGGGGAGCCCGGCCGTAACCGGAGGGGGATTGTTCATTACGGTGTTTCCCTCGCGACTTCCCTCTGAAGGATCATGTATCAGGGTAGGCTAACCTAACCTCGTGTTGGTCGACAGTCCCCCCGAATCCGAACAGAGCGCGGCGCCCGTACCGCCCACCGTGACCCGGAAGCGCCGTACGCTGCGCGCCGCCGGGCTGCTGGTGGCCGTCGGCGTCCTGCTGCTCGTCTGTGCCGTCGGTATCGCCGTCGGCGCCAAGTCGATACCGCTCGGCGATGTGTGGCACGGCTTGTTCCACAACTCCGGCACCGGCAACGACGTGATCGTCCGCGACGTCCGGCTGCCCAGGACGCTGCTCGGGCTGCTCGTCGGCGCGGCGCTCGGCCTCGCCGGCGCGGTGATGCAGGCGCTCACCCGCAACCCGCTGGCCGAACCGGGGCTGTTGGGCGTCAACGCCGGCGCCGCCGCCGCGGTGGTCTCGGCCATCAGCTTCTTCGGCGTCACCTCCATCAGCGGCTACGTGTGGTTCGCGTTCGCCGGCGCGGCGGTCGTCTCGGTGGCCGTGTACGCGCTCGGCGGCAGCCGCGGCGCCACCCCCGTACGGCTCGCCCTCGCCGGCACCGCCGCCACGGCCGCGCTCTTCGGCTACGTCAACGCGGTGCAGCTGCTGGACTCGGCGGCCCTCGACCGGCTGCGCTTCTGGACCGTCGGGTCCCTCGCGTCGGCCGACATGTCGACCGTCGGCAAGGTGTGGCCGTTCATCGCCGTCGGCATCGTGCTCGCGCTGCTGATCGCACGGCCCCTGAACGCGCTGGAGATGGGCGACGACACGGCGAGATCGCTGGGTGCCAATCTGACCCGTACCCGCGTCCTCGCCATGGTCTGCGTCACGCTGCTGTGCGGCGGGGCGACCGCGGCCTGCGGGCCGATCGTCTTCGTCGGACTGATGGTGCCGCATCTCGTACGGGCCATCACCGGGCCCGACATGCGGTGGATCCTGCCGTACGCCGCCGTCCTGTCGCCCGTCCTGCTGCTGGGCGCCGACGTGCTCGGGCGCGTCGTCGCGCGGCCCGCCGAGGTGCAGGTCGGCATCGTCACCGCGATCGTCGGCGGGCCCGTCTTCATCCAGCTCGTACGCCGCAAGAGGATGGCCCAGCTGTGAGCGATGTACGCAAGCGCCCCGACCGCGCCGCCACCCGGACCGCCCCCCGCGCCGCAACCCGCGCGGTCCGTACCCCCGGTGGTCTCTCCCTCCGGCTCGACGTCCGCACCGCCGTCGTCGTCCTGCTTCTCCTGGTCACCCTGGGCGCGACGTCCGTGATCCTCGTCGGACAGGGCGACTACCCGATGTCGCCCGGGGACGTCGTCGCGACCCTGCTCGGAAACGGCACGGCGGCACAGGAGTTCATCGTCCAGGACCTGCGGCTGCCGAGAGTCCTGGTGGGCCTTCTCGTGGGCGCGGCCCTCGGCGTCGGCGGCGCGGTCTTCCAGTCCATCTCCCGCAATCCGCTGGGCAGTCCCGACGTCATCGGCTTCGGCCAGGGCGCGACCGTCGGCGCGCTGACCGCGATCGTCGTCTTCCAGGGCGGCTCGGCAGCCGTCGCGGGCGGCGCCGTCGTCGGCGGGCTGCTGACCGGCGCCGGGATCTATCTGCTCGCCTGGAAGCGCGGCGTGCACGGCTACCGGCTGGTCCTCATCGGCATCGGCGTCGCCGCCGTACTCACCGCGGTCAACCACTACCTGATCACCAAGGCGAGCCTCGTCGACGCCACGCGCGCCGTGCTGTGGATGACGGGATCGCTCGACGGCCGGGACTGGGCCCAGGTCTGGCCGCTGCTCGCCGTCTGCGCCGTACTGATCCCCCTCGCGCTCGGCCACGGACGGCCGCTGCGCATGCTGGAGATGGGCGACGACGCGGCGTACGCGCTCGGGGTACGGGTGGAACGCACCCGCCTCGTCCTGATGGGCGCCGCCGTGCTGCTCGTCTCCGCGGCGACCGCCGCCGCCGGGCCCATCACCTTCGTCGCGCTCAGCGCACCGCAGCTGGCACGCCGACTGACCCGCTCACCGGGCCCCAACCTCGGTCCGGCCGCAGTGATGGGCGCACTGCTGCTGCTGGTCGCCGACTGGGCCGCGACGTCGGCGTTCGGCGACCGCCAGTTGCCGGCCGGTGTGGTGACCGGCGTGCTCGGCGGCTGCTATCTGCTCTGGCTGCTGGTCACCGAGCGCAAGGCGGGCCGGATATGAGCGCCGGAGTCCCCGCGGTCCCGCCCTCCCCGCAGACCTCCGGTCCCGCCCCCGATCCCACCTCCAGGAGTACGGCCATGCAGCGCCTCACAGCCGAAGCGGTGACCCTCGGCTACGACCAGCGGGTCATCGCCCGCGATCTGTCGGTCGAGATCCCCGACAACTCGTTCACCGTCATCGTCGGCCCCAACGCCTGCGGCAAATCAACCCTGTTGCGGGCACTGTCGCGGATGCTCAGGCCCTCCCAGGGGCGCGTCCTGCTCGACGGCGCCGCGATCCACTCCATGCCCGCCAAGAAGGTCGCCCGGACGCTCGGGCTGCTCCCGCAGTCGTCCATCGCGCCGGACGGCATCACGGTCGCCGACCTCGTCGCCCGGGGCCGCTATCCGCACCAGGCGCTGCTGCGCCAGTGGTCCCCGGAGGACGAACGGATTGTCGAGGAGTCGATGGCGTCGACCGGCATCGGCGAACTGGCCGATCGGTATGTCGACGAATTGTCCGGCGGCCAGCGGCAGCGGGTCTGGATCGCCATGGCACTCGCCCAGCAGACCCCGCTGCTGCTCCTGGACGAGCCCACCACCTTCCTGGACATCCAGCACCAGATCGACGTCCTCGACCTCTGCGCCGATCTGCACGAGACCCAGGGCCGTACGCTCGTCGCCGTCCTGCACGACCTCAACCACGCCGCCCGCTACGCCACACACCTCATCGCGATGCGCGAGGGCGAGATCTACGCCGAGGGGCCGCCGGCCGAGGTCGTGACGGCGGAGTTGGTCGAGCGCGTCTTCGGGCTCCGCTGCCAGGTCATCGACGACCCCGAGACGGGCACCCCGCTGGTGGTCCCGGCGGCGCGCAGGGCCCGGCACACGGTGCCGGTGGGGCTGGCGAAGTGAGGCGTGGAGCCGGTCGCCTCCGCGCGCCGAGCCGGCTCAGGACAGCGAACCGACTCGCACGGTGAGCCGACTCGTCACGCCGAGCCGGCTCAGAGCAGCGAGCGCAGCCGCAGCAGATCGCGGAAGCCCGCTTCGAGTCTGACCCGGCCCGAGCCCCACGCCTTGGCGAAGTTCAACTCGCCGTCGACCATGGCGACCAGATCGTCCCCCGCCATGGCGAGCCTGATCTGCGCCTTCTCGCGCGGCGGGCCGTCGTGCGTGTCCAGCACCTCGATCCGGCCGTCGTCGATCCGGCCGGTGAAGGTCGTGTCGAGATCCGTGATGTGGCAGCTCAGCGAGCGGTCGAAACCGCTCGCCCCGCGGATCCCGTCGTCCGCCCGTGCCATGTTGTCCGAGAGCTTGTCGAGTGCGCTGCGGCACTCCTCCTTCGTCGCCATCGTGATCGACGGTACCGCAGGGCTTCGAGGTAGCGTCTGGGCATGAGCGACGAGACGGCGGGCCCGGCCGACCAGGAGCACGCCACCCCTCCACCGGAACCCCCCGCCCCGGTCCACGACCCCGCGGCCCCGGCGCCGCTCGGTATCGAGCGCGTGCCCACCGGCAGTCCCGAGGTGGACGAGAATCTGGCCAGACTCGGTGACGCGGACCACCTCCCGGCGGACGGTCACCTCGACGTGTACGAGGATGTGCACCGGGGCCTGCGCGACGCGCTCACCGCGCTCGACACACGCCCCGGACCTGCCCAGGTCGCCCCCCGACCCGGGCCCTCGCCGTCGTACGACCACAGGAGCTGAACCGACCGTGGCAGGAGTGGCACGCCAACGCCTCGACGCCGAGCTGGTACGCCGCAAACTCGCGCGCTCACGCGAGCACGCGACCCAACTGATCGCCGCGGGACGGGTGACCGTCGGCGGGACCACCGCGACCAAGCCGGCCACCCAGGTCGAGAAAAGCGCCGCCGTCGTCGTCGCCGAGGACGGCGCCGACCCCGGGTACGTCTCGCGCGGTGGCCACAAACTCGCGGGCGCCCTGGCCGCGTTCGTACCCCAGGGCCTGCGGGTCGAGGGGCGCAGGGCGCTGGACGCGGGCGCGTCGACGGGCGGCTTCACCGACGTACTGCTGCGGGCCGGGGTCCGGCAGGTCGTCGCCGTCGACGTCGGCTACGGGCAACTCGCCTGGTCGCTCCAGAGCGATGAACGCGTCACCGTCAAGGACCGTACGAACGTACGTGAGTTGACGCTGGAGATCATCGAAGGAGAGCCGGTGGACCTGATCGTGGGGGATCTGTCGTTCATTCCGCTGGGCCTGGTGCTGCCCGCGCTGGCGCGGTGCGCCGCGCCCGACGCGGACCTGGTGCTCATGGTCAAACCGCAGTTCGAGGTCGGCAAGGAGCGCCTCGGCAGCGGCGGTGTCGTACGCAGCCCCGAGCTGCGGGCCGAGGCCGTACGGACAGTGGCGGGCAAGGCGGCGGAACTCGGCCTCGGGACCCGTGGTGTCACCGCGAGTCCGCTGCCGGGACCCGCCGGGAACGTCGAATACTTCCTGTGGCTCACCGCCGGGGCGCCCGATGTCGACCCGGCCGATGTCGACCGTGCTGTGGCGGAGGGACCCCGTTGACCCCCATGACCCCCATGAACCCGTCTCCGTCGACGACGGACGCGGAACAGGGTGCGGAGCGCCGCACCGTCTTCCTGCTCGCCCACACCGGCAGACCCGCCGCGGTCCGCAGCGCCGAACTGGTCGTGCAGGGGCTGCTGCGCGACGGTCTCGGCGTACGGGTGCTGGCCTCCGAGGCGGCCGATCTGCCGCTCCCGTCGGCCGTCGAGACCGTCCCGGAGGCCACGTCGGGCGCGCTGAACGGCTGTGAACTGCTGATCGTGCTCGGCGGCGACGGGACCCTGCTGCGCGGCGCCGCCTTCGCCCGCGCCTCGGGTGTGCCGATGCTCGGCGTCAACCTGGGGCGCGTCGGCTTCCTCGCGGAGGCGGAGCGCGACGACCTCGACAAGGTCGTGGACCGGGTGGTGACCCGCGCGTACGAGGTCGAGGAACGGATGACCATCGACGTCCTCGTGCACAGCAACGGCGATGTCGTGCACCGCGACTGGGCGCTCAACGAGGCGGCCGTGCAGAAGGTCTCGCCCGAGCGGATGCTGGAGGTCGTCCTGGAGATCGACGGGCGGCCGGTGACGGGCTTCGGCTGCGACGGCATCGTGTGCGCCACGCCGACCGGTTCGACGGCGTACGCCTTCTCGGCAGGCGGCCCCGTGGTGTGGCCGGAGGTGGAGGCGTTGCTGATGGTGCCGATCAGCGCGCACGCGCTGTTCGCGAAGCCGCTGGTCACATCGCCGAAGTCGGTACTCGCGGTGGAGGTGCAGCCGCACACGCCGCACGGGGTGCTGTGGTGCGACGGCCGCAGGACGGTCGAGCTGCCGGCGGGGGCGCGGGTGGAGGTACGGCGCGGGGCGGTGCCGGTACGGCTGGCACGACTGCACCAGGCGTCGTTCACGGACCGGCTGGTGGCGAAGTTCGCCCTTCCGGTGGCGGGATGGCGCGGGGCGCCGCACTAGAGGGCTGTGAAGTCGGTATGTCGACCCGGGCCGTCGGTCAGTGGGCCCGGGTCGACCCCTGTCATGTCACCGATCGCGTCACCGGTCGTGACGGCGTCTTGTCGGTATGTCGTCAAGAGTGCGGGCGCCGGTCGGACGCGGGGACGAAATCACCACAGACGGTGCCGTATCGCTCGGTGCGCCGCCGAACCCGGGGGCGGGGGCCGTCGCACACCGGGCTCCGGACCTCGTAAGGTCGTGTCCGTGTTGGAGGAGATGCGGATACGGTCGCTCGGAGTCATCGACGACGCGGTGGTCGAGCTGTCGCCGGGCTTCACGGCGGTGACCGGCGAGACCGGCGCGGGCAAGACCATGGTCGTCACCAGCCTGGGGCTGCTGCTCGGCGGTCGCGCCGACGCCGCCCTGGTGCGGATCGGCGCGAAGGCCGCGGTGGTGGAGGGGCGGCTCACCATGGCCGCCGACGCCCCGGCGGCCAGGCGCGCGGAAGAGGCGGGCGCCGAACTCGACGACGGCGCGCTGCTGATCAGCCGGACCGTCTCCGCCGAGGGGCGCTCGCGCGCCCATATCGGCGGACGCTCCGTGCCGGTCGGCGTGCTGGCCGAACTGGCGGACGACCTCGTCGCCGTACACGGCCAGACCGACCAGCAGGGACTGCTGCGGCCCGCGCGGCAGCGGCAGGCGCTCGACCGGTACGCGGGGGACGCGGTCGCCGCGCCGCTCGCCAAGTACACGGACGCCTACCGGCGGCTGCGGACGGTCGCCGCCGAGCTGGCGGAGCTGACCACCCGCGCCCGCGAACGGGCGCAGGAGGCCGACCTGCTGCGCTTCGGCCTGAACGAGATCGCCGCCGTCGAGCCCCGGCCCGGCGAGGACACCGAGCTGGCCGCCGAGGCCGAACGGCTCGGCCACGCCGAGGCGCTGGCGTCCGCGGCTTCCCTCGCGCACGCGGCGCTCGCCGGCGACCCCGAGGACCCGACGGAGGGCGGCGACGCGACGACGCTCGTCGGCGGCGCGGGCCGCGCCCTGGAGGCCGTACGGTCCCACGACCCGGCCCTGGCGGCCCTCGCCGACCGGATGGGCGAGATCGCGATCCTGCTGGCGGACGTGGCCGGTGAACTCGCCGGTTACGCCGACAATCTGGACTCCGACCCGCTGCGGCTCGCGGCGGTGGAGGAGCGGCGGGCCTCGCTCACCGGGCTGACGCGCAAGTACGGCCAGGACATCGACGGCGTGCTGGCCTGGGCCCAGGAGAACGCGGCGCGGCTGACGGAACTTGAGGGCGACGACGACAGGATCGGCGAGCTGACCGCCGAGCACACCACTCTGTTGGGTGAACTCTCCGGTCTGGCGCAGGCGTTGACCGACGCCCGCACCGAGGCGGCGGCCCGCTTCGCGGAAGCCGTCACCGGCGAACTGGCGTCCCTGGCGATGCCGCACGCACGGGTCACGTTCAATGTGACGCAGACCGAGGACCCGGAGGGTGTCGAGGTCGACGGCCGCCCGGTGGCGTACGGCTCGTCCGGCGCCGACGAGGTCGAACTGCTGCTGGCCCCGCACCCCGGCGCCCAGCCGAGGCCGATCGCCAAGGGCGCGTCCGGCGGTGAGCTGTCGCGCGTGATGCTCGCCGTCGAGGTGGTCTTCGCCGGGTCCGATCCGGTGCCGACATATCTCTTCGACGAGGTGGACGCGGGCGTCGGCGGCAAGGCGGCGGTCGAGGTCGGCCGGCGGCTCGCGAAGCTCGCCAAGTCCGCGCAGGTGGTGGTCGTGACGCACCTGCCGCAGGTCGCGGCGTTCGCCGACCGGCAGCTGCTGGTGGAGAAGAGGCACGACGGTTCGGTGACCCGGTCCGGTGTCACGGTCCTCGAAGGGGAGGACCGGGTGCGGGAGTTGTCCCGGATGCTGGCGGGCCAGGAGGACTCGGAGACGGCCCGCGCGCATGCCGAGGAACTGCTGGCGACGGCCCGCGCCGACGCGTAGGAGCGGGCGCCGCGGCGGCGGTACCGTGGTGGTGCGCGTCGCGAGGTCACTCGTGTGAGTGATCCTGCGCGGGGAGCCGGGACGACCGACACACCCGCGACGTCCCTCGGTGCCGGAAGGTCCGTACCGGCTGGCATCCTTGGCGCAGCACACACCACCGGAACAGGAGCCTCGGGCACGTGACACAGCTGCGTACGGTCCAGGTGCTCGGCGGTGGCAGCGCCGGCAGCAGCGCGCACGTCAGATCGCTGGCGGCGGGCCTCGTCGCCCGGGGCGTACGGGTCACGGTCTGCGCGCCGGGCCCGCTGGAGCGGATCTACGACTTCCGGGGCTGCGGCGCCGACCATGTACCGGTGGCCCGGCGCGGCGACCCCCTCTCGCTCGGGGCGCTGCGGGCCGCCTGCGCCACCGCCGACGTGGTGCACGCACACGGACTGCACGCCGCCGTACGCGCGGCGGTCGCCCTCGGCGGGCAGCGCGTACCGCTCGTCGTCACCTGGCACACCCGCGTACACGCGGACGGGCCGCGCGGTCATCTGCTGCGGCTGCTGGAGCGAAGAGCCGTCAGATCGGCGGCCGTTGTGCTCGGCGCCTCGTCGGAACTGGTCGACCGCGCCCGCCGGCGCGGCGCCCGCGACGCACGCCTCGCGCCCGTCGCCGTCCCGGGGCCGCGCCGGGCCCCGGCACCGGACGAGAACGGCAAGGCCCGCGCCGAACTGGGCGTGGTGGGGCGGCCGTTGCTGATGGCGGTCGGCAGTCTCGTACCGGACCGGGGATACGACACCCTGCTGGACGCCGCGCGGGCGTGGCGCGGACTCGATCCCCTGCCGCTGCTCGTCATCGCGGGTGAGGGCCGCGAACGGGCCGCCCTCCAGGCGCGGATCGACACCGAGGATCTGCCCGTCAGTCTCGTCGGCCGCCGCGACGACGTGAGCGATCTCCTCGCCGCCGCCGACATCGCGCTCCTGCCCAGCCGTTGGGAGGCCCGGTCACTGCTGGCCCAGGAGGCGCTACGACTCGGCGTGCCCCTGGTCGCCACGTCGGTCGGCGCCGTACCCGAACTGGTCGGCGAGGCGGCGGAGTTGATCCCGTACGGCGACGCCGCGGCCCTCGCGGACACGGTGACGCGCCTGCTGGCCGACCCCGACCGGCGGGCCGCACTCGCGGCGGCGGGCCCGGTCCGCGCGGCGACGTGGCCGACGGAGGACCACACCATCGCCCAAGTGCTCAGCGTCTACGACGAACTGACGCAGTCTCCCCTGAGGTGACCGCGACGCGCCTCGCGGGCGGGCGCGGACAGCGAGGAGCGCCGGGGCCCAGCCCCCGTCGGACAACGCGACGAAGCATCTGACCCGCCCCGGCGCGCAGCCTCGGCGCACGGCCTCAGCGCACATGCCGCCGTGCCCGCAGGGCCAGGCTCAGGGCCAGTACCGTCTGCGGGTCGTCCAGGTCCGTGCCGAGCAGTTCGGAGATACGGGCCAGCCGGTTGTAGAGCGTCTGGCGGTTCAGATGCAGTTCGCGTGCCGTCTCCGCCTTACGGCCCGCGTGGTCCAGGAACGTCGTCAGCGTCGGCAGCAACGGGGCGCGTGACGTGCGGTCGTGGGCGAGCAGGGGGCCGATCGCGCGGTCCACGAACGCCGACAGGTCCGGGTGGTCCCGCAGCCGCCACAGCAGCAGGTCGATGTCCAGGCGCCTGGCGTCGTGCCAGGGGCGTTCCGGCAGGCCGCCCGCCGCCGTGGCGGTCTCCGCCGCGTGGCGCAGGCCCGCGCTCGCCGCCGCCCAGCCGCCCGGGACGCCGACGACCACCACGGGCCGCCGGCCGCCCGGCCGTTCCAGTCCGGCCCGCTCCACGCCCGCCCGCAGCGCCGCCGCCACCCGGTCGGCCACCGCCGCGCGTTCGGACTCCGCGCGCAGCCCCAGCAGCAACGGGATCCGGCCCTCCACAGGCCGTACGCCCAGCAGCACCGGCACTCCCACCGACGCCAGTTCCTCCAGCACGGCCCGTGCCAGCGGTGCCCAGTCGGCCGACGGGGCGGGCTCGGGGCCCAGCCGCATCACCACCGGCAGCAGAGGGCCGTCGCCCGGCCGGAAGCCCAGCACCGCCGCCTGCGCGGGCGCGTCGTCCGCCGCGACGCGGCCCTCCGCGAGATCGGTGAGGAAGTCGCCCCGGCCCCGCGCCGCCAGCTCGTCCTCCTGGCGCGCCTGCATCAGGACGACCGCCAGGATGCCCGCCGCCCGCTCGGCCGCCATCCGGTGCACCGGCAGCAGCGGGGTGGCGACCGGAGGCAGCACGAGCCGGGCGCGCACGGAACCGGCCCCGTGCCCGCCACCCGGTACGTCCACCAGCACCGTGCCCGTCGGCGGACCGGCCTCGCGGTCGGCCCGCTGTGCCCGTAGCCCCTCCCACACCTGGAGCGGTTCGGCGGCCGTCGGCGCGCCCGCGGCGCCGGCCGCCGCGTACAGCAACTGTCCGTCGGCGGTCTCCAGGAAGACCGGGTTGCCCGCGAAGTCGGCGAGGATACGCAGCACCTGGGGCACGCCGCCGCCGTCGAGCAGCGCGTCCGTGCACCGCCGGTGGACCTCCTCGGCGTGGCGCAGCAGCGCGTAGTGCCCGTTGACGATCTCGGTGTGGACCTCCTCGGTCACCGAGACGAACGGCACCTCCCGGTGCAACTGCACCAGCGGCAGCCCGGCCGCCCGCGCCGCCTCCACGACGGCGGCGGGCAGCCGCCCGAACCGCGGCCCCAGCTCCACCACCAGCGCGGCGATCCCGCGATCGGCCAGCCTCTGTACGAAGGCGCGCTGCTCGGCGGGGCGGGTGCCCAGACCGATGCCGGTGGTGAGCAGCAGCTCGCCGCCCTTGAGGAGGGAGGCGATGTTCGGCACCTCGCCCGCGTGCACCCAGCGCACGGTGCGGTGCAGCCGGTCGGCCCCGGCGACGACCTCCGGGAGCCCGCCGCGCAGTCCCGGCAGCTCAAGGGCCCGTCGTACGGTGATCCCGGCCTGTTCGTCCATGCCTCCGGACGCTACCCGGCCCGCGCCCCGGTGTCCGTATTCGGGTCGTGCGGGCCGCCGGGCGTCATACCGTCGAGGGCGGTCAGGACGCCGGGACCTTCAGTTTGTCCCAGCTCGTCCTGCCCGGAATGCCGTCCGCGTCCTTGCCACTGAAGCCGAGCTTCCGCTGCCACGCCTGGTAGGACTTTCGGTCGGCGTCCGTCCACTCGGGGCCGGGCCCCACTTCGTATCGGTCGCAGGGGCGGGACCCGGAGGCTTTCCGGCGAGCCTGTCGGCTATCCGCCTGCGCATGCCGTCCATCGTGAACCCACGCGGGGGCCGGCTCCAGTGAGAGGAGTGCGGGAGAGGGATTCCCGGCTGCCCTGTCGGACCGGACAGGCAGCCGGGAATCCCGGAAGCGGTCAACCTCCGTACGCGGGGCGGTCAGCCCCCGTACGCGCCCGACGCCGTCAGCCGCAGCGCCGTGTCGATCAGCGGCACATGGCTGAACGCCTGCGGGAAGTTGCCGACCTGCCGCTGGAGCCGGGAGTCCCACTCCTCGGCGAGCAGCCCCAGGTCGTTGCGGAGCGCCAGCAGCTTCTCGAAGAGCTTGCGGGCCTCGTCGACCCGGCCGATCATCGCGAGATCGTCCGCCAGCCAGAACGAGCAGGCCAGGAACGCCCCTTCGTCACCCTCAAGACCGTCCACACCGGCGTCGTCGCCCGACGTCGGGTAGCGCAGGACGAAGCCGTCCTCCGTGGACAGCTCGCGCTGGATCGCCTCGATGGTGCCGATGACGCGCTTGTCGTCCGGCGGCAGGAAGCCCATCTGCGGGATCAGCAGCAGCGACGCGTCCAGCTCCTTGGAGCCGTACGACTGCGTGAAGGTGTTGCGCTCCTTGTCGTAACCCTTCTCGCACACGTCGTGGTGGATGTCGTCGCGCATCTCGCGCCAGCGCTCCAGCGGGCCGTCCGCGTCGCCGGACTCGATCAGCTTGATCGTCCGGTCGACCGCGACCCACGCCATCACCTTCGAGTGCACGAAGTGGCGGCGCGGGCCGCGCACCTCCCAGATGCCCTCGTCCGGCTGGTCCCAGTGGGTCTCCAGATACTCGATCAGCTTGAGCTGGAGCAGCGAGGCGTAGTCGTTGCGCGCCAGGCCCGTCATGTGCGCCAGATGCAGGGCCTCGGTGACCTCGCCGTACACATCCAGCTGGAGTTGGTGCGCCGCGCCGTTGCCGACCCGGACCGGGCCCGACTGCTCGTATCCCGGCAGCCAGTCCAGCTCCGCCTCGCCCAGCTCTCGCTCGCCCGCGATCCCGTACATGATCTGGAGGTTCTCGGGGTCGCCGGCGACGGCCCGCAGCAGCCACTCACGCCAGGCGCGGGCCTCCTCGCGGTAGCCGGTGCGCAGCAGGGAGGACAGGGTGATGGCGGCGTCGCGCAGCCAGGTGTAGCGGTAGTCCCAGTTCCGTACGCCCCCGATCTCCTCGGGCAGCGACGTGGTGGGCGCGGCGACGATGCCGCCGGTCGGCGCGTACGTCAGGGCCTTGAGCGTGATCAGCGAGCGGACGACGGCCTCGCGGTAGGGGCCGTGGTACGTGCAGTGCTCGACCCACTCGCGCCAGAAGTCCGACGTGAGCGCGAGCGACCCCTCGGGATCCGGCAGCGCGGGCGGCTGCCGGTGGGAGGGCTGCCAGCTGATGGTGAACGCGACGCGGTCGCCGGGCGCCACGGTGAAGTCGGAGTACGTCGTGAGGTTCTTGCCGTACGTGTCCGCCTCGGTGTCGAGCCAGATCGAGTCCGGCCCGGCGACGGCGACGGTGCGGTTGTCCACCTGGTGCACCCAGGGCACCACCCGGCCGTAGCTGAAACGCATCCGCAGCGCGGAGCGCATCGGCACCCGGCCGCTGACACCTTCCACGATCCGGATCAGCTGCGGCGCGCCGTCACGCGGGGGCATGAAATCGGTCACTCTGACCGTGCCGCGCGGCGTGTCCCATTCCGATTCCAGGATCAGGGAGTCGCCCACGTAGCGGCGCCGGTCGGCCCGCGGGGGTTCGGCTCCCGCGGGGGAGGCCGGTCCGAGCCGCCAGAAACCGTGTTCGTCGGTCCCCAGCAGCGCCGCGAACACGGCGTGCGAGTCGAAGCGGGGCAGGCACAGCCAGTCGACTGTGCCGTCCCGGCAGACCAGGGCGGCGGTCTGCATGTCTCCGATGAGTGCGTAATCCTCGATGCGCCCGGCCACGTGCATCTCCAGTCGAACGGCCACGTTCGCCCCTCGGGGCGCTTACTGCGGTCAAGGGTCGTTGACGAGCTCTTTTTCCGGGAACACGGGCGGGGATAGTGCCGTTTGCCGGCCGGACTCGGCAGCGAATGTCCGAGCAGGATACGACGCACCTCGGAGATCCGCGCAGGTGTCCAGGCAACACAAATGAGCCGAACGAGTGGGCCGGGGGCGGCGGAGCCCGTGCCGTCGCAGGTCCGATGACGTGCGGTGACGGAGCGGCGACTGAGCGCGGGCGGTTCGATGACCCCCGGGTGACCGGGCGGTGACCGTCCGCTGATCATGAAGGCTTGTGAGGTGATCAATTTGTGATCTTGGGCGAGGGTCGCGAGGCCGCTTCCGTGCGTGTTCCGTGTGCTTTTCGTGCGTGTTCGGCGTGAGTCCGACGTACGTCCGAAGCGCCTCCGGCAAGCGTCCGGCGCACGGGACGGGTGGCCGGAAATCGCCCCCGATGCGGCCTCGGTACCGGTGTGTTCGGGCGGCCGGCAGCGGGTGGACCCGGGGGCATCGCGAGCGGCGTCGCCGCCCCGTCGGCGAAGGTCCGGGGCACGGCCGAGGGGAACGTCGCGCCGCCGTCGCTGTTACCCTGGTGGCCCGTGGACGGATGGCCCCCCAGCGCTTCTCAGGGGCCCCGAACCGCAGCGACGGCACCCCTCCAGATCCTCCGGCTCGCACCGGTGATCCACCGGGCGGGAGCGCCGGTACGCACCTCAGACCGCGACCACGGGAGCCCCCTCTTGGCCATGCCGAACCGATCCACGACCTCCTCGACGACCAAGCACATCTTCGTCACCGGGGGCGTCGCCTCCTCCCTCGGCAAGGGCCTGACCGCCTCCAGCCTGGGGGCTCTCCTCAAAGCGCGGGGCCTGCGGGTCACCATGCAGAAGCTCGACCCGTATCTGAACGTCGACCCCGGCACGATGAACCCCTTCCAGCACGGTGAGGTGTTCGTCACCAACGACGGCGCCGAGACCGACCTGGACATCGGGCACTACGAGCGCTTCCTCGACGTCGACCTCGACGGCTCGGCCAACGTCACCACCGGCCAGGTCTACTCCACGGTCATCGCCAAGGAACGGCGCGGCGAATACCTCGGCGACACCGTCCAGGTCATCCCGCACATCACCAACGAGATCAAGCACCGCATCCGGCGCGCGGCGACCGACGACGTCGACGTCGTCATCACGGAGGTCGGCGGCACGGTCGGCGACATCGAGTCGCAGCCGTTCCTGGAGACCGTCCGCCAGGTCCGCCACGAGGTGGGCCGCGACAACGTCTTCGTCGTGCACATCTCGCTGCTCCCGTACATCGGCCCCTCCGGCGAGCTGAAGACCAAGCCCACGCAGCACTCGGTGGCCGCGCTGCGCAGCATCGGTATCCAGCCGGACGCGATCGTGCTGCGCGCCGACCGCGAGGTGCCGCTGTCGATCAAGCGCAAGATCTCGCTGATGTGCGACGTGGACGAGGCGGCCGTGGTCGCCGCGATCGACGCGAAGTCCATCTACGACATCCCGAAGGTGCTGCACACCGAGGGCCTGGACGCGTACGTCGTACGGAAGCTGGACCTGCCGTTCCGCGACGTCGACTGGACCGTCTGGGACGACCTGCTGGACCGCGTCCACAACCCCGACCACGAGGTCACCGTCGCGCTCGTCGGCAAGTACATCGACCTGCCCGACGCGTATCTGTCGGTGACGGAGGCGCTGCGGGCCGGCGGCTTCGCCAACAAGGCGCGGGTCAAGGTCAAGTGGGTCACCTCCGACGACTGCAAGACGCCCGCGGGCGCGGCGCGGCAGCTCGGGGACGTCGACGGGATCCTGATCCCCGGCGGATTCGGCGAGCGCGGGGTGACCGGCAAGGTCGGGGCCATCCAGTACGCACGCGAACAGAAGATCCCATTGCTCGGGATCTGTCTCGGTCTCCAGTGCATCATCATCGAGGCCGCGCGCAACCTGCTGGAGAACCCGGACGCCAACTCCACGGAGTTCGACGCCGCGACCGCGCACCCGGTGATCTCCACGATGGAGGAGCAGCTCGCGTACGTGGAGGGCGCCGGCGACCTCGGCGGCACGATGCGGCTCGGGCTGTACCCGGCGAAGCTCGCGGACGGCTCGATCGTGCGGGAGGTCTACGACGACCAGCCGTACGTGGAGGAGCGCCACCGGCACCGCTACGAGGTGAACAACACCTACCGCGCCGAGCTGGAGAAGAAGGCGGGCCTCGTCTTCTCGGGCACGTCGCCCGACAACAAGCTCGTCGAGTACGTGGAGTACCCGCGTACGGCGCACCCCTATCTGGTCGCCACGCAGGCGCACCCGGAGCTGCGGTCACGCCCGACGAGGCCGCACCCGCTGTTCGCGGGCCTGGTCAAGGCGGCGGTGGAGCGTCAGCAGGGCGCGTAGGGCGCGGACCTGAGGCGATAACGTGGACCGAGGTACGGGCTCCCGGACACCGGGATCCGTACCTCGGTCTTTCACTGTCCGGGCGTGTGCGGAGGTAGGTTTCGATGACGATCAAGGACACCCCCGAGGAGTGGCGGATCACTGCCACGACGACGCCGTTCCGGGGCAACAAGACCAGCGTCCGTACGGACGACGTGGTCATGCCCGACGGATCCGTCGTGCGCCGCGACTACCAGGTGCACCCTGGTTCGGTCGCGATCCTCGCCCTGGACGACTCGGACCGTGTGCTGGTCCTGCGTCAGTACCGGCACCCCGTACGCCAGAAGCTGTGGGAGATCCCGGCGGGCCTGCTCGACATCCCCGGTGAGAACCCGCTGCACGCGGCGCAGCGGGAGCTGTACGAGGAGGCCCACGTCAAGGCGGAGGACTGGCGGGTGCTGACGGACGTCTACACGACGCCGGGCGGCTGCGACGAGTCCGTACGGATCTTCCTGGCGCGCGACCTGTCGGAGGCGGAGGGCGAGCGCTTCGACGTCTCCGAGGAGGAGGCGGACATGGAGCAGGCGCGGGTGCCGCTGACGGAGCTGGTACGGGGCGTACTCGCGGGCGAGCTGCACAACAACGCGCTCGTTGTGGGCGCGATGTCGCTGACGGCGGCGCTGGCGGGGGACGGGCTGGACGCGCTGCGTCCGGCGGACGCGGAGTGGCCGGCGCGGCCGTTTGTGGCGTGACGCCGTACGGCCGTGCGGTGGTGCGGGCGTGTGGTGGTGCGGTGGTCCGGTAGGACGAACTGCTGATCCGATTGGGGGATTTGCGGCCGCGCCCCACCAGGTCCGTCGCGGAGCGTGAACTAGGCTCGAATCACCCGCGCGGACACCCGCCGGGCTCGACTCGTGCGCACCCCGCCGACGGGCAGGGGAAGGAGCGTGGCCGTGACGGACCAGGCGGTGGACTTGGACGGCGGCCCTGCGAGGTCGCACGGCGCGGAGGAGCCGTCTGACGCTCCGTCAGCCGCCGCTCCGGAAGCTCCTGAGCCGCCCCGTCGCCGGGGCACCCGCGCCCGCCCGGCGGCGGACTCGGCCGCGGCCGACGCCGACGCCGACGTCAAGAAACCTGCGTCGCGCCGTGGCACGGCCGCCGCCGGCGGGGCGAGTACGGCACGCAAGAAGCCGGCCTCGCGCGCCGCCGCGAAGCGGGAGAACACCGAAACGTCGACGGGTGCCCGCAGGTCGCGCGCTGATGGCGAGGAGCCCGCCGCGCGCAAGAAGTCCGCCCCGCGCACCACGAGGACGCGCGCCGCGCGAGAGGGCGCTGAGGTGCCTGCGAGCCCGTCGGACGCACCAACTGCCGCCCAGGTCTCGGCGGCAGTGGCGCCGGGCGGGGACGGTGCGGCTGTCGCTGACGGGGAACCTGGACGGGAGGCCGACGGAGCGTCAGCAAGCCTGCCGGACACCGTCCGTGCGTCGGTGAAACGCCGCCGTCCGGTCGCGGAGCGCCCGGAGGCCGACGCGCCGACCACTGCCCGCAGGACGCGAGGTGAGAGCGATGAGCCCGCTCCACCCGGCGACACGATGTACGCGGGCTCGCCGGGTGGGGGTGTGGACGAGGTGGCTGAGGTCCGGTCGGATGTTGACGCCGGGGGCGAGGAGTCCGGCTCGCGCCGTGGCGGGGTTGTCGCTGACGGGGCATCCGAGGGGGAGAGGGGTGAAGGGCAGGTGGGTTCGCGCCCGGTCCCGGAGCCGTCGGAGTCCGGCTCGCGCCCTGGGCCGGTTGTCGCTGACGGGGCGAGCACTTTAAGTAGGGATTCTGCGTCGCGTAGCCCCTGGCGGCGGGCCGCTGATGTGGCGCCCGAGCACGAGGGGGGCGAAGGGCAGGCAGGCCCGCGCCCGGCCCCGGAGCCGCCAAGGTCCGGCTCGCGCCGTGGCCCGGTTGTCGCCGACGGGGCGTCCGAGCGCGAGGGGGGCGAAGAGCAGGCGGGTCCGCGCCCGGCCCCGGAGCCGGCCAGGTCCGGCTCGCGCCGTGGCCCGGTTGTCGCCGACGAGGTGGGTCCTTCGAGTAAGGATTCCGGCTCGCGCCCTGACCCCGTTGCCGCCCGCAGGAGTACGGCTTCGCGCGGTGCCGGGGCGTCGGGTGGTGGCGAAGGGCGGGGCGCGGCGGCGGTCGCCGCCCCGATGCGGGTGGGGCCCCCCGAGCCCGCCCGGTGGTTCTTCGGGCGGCAGCGGGAGTTGAAGGCCCTGCACGGGGACATCGAGCGGGTCGGGCTCAACACCATGGCCGGGCGTGGCGCCGCGCACACCCGGGTGCTGCTCATCGCCGGGCAGAGCGGTTCCGGGCGGACCGCGCTGGCGCGGGAGTTGGCGCGGCAGGTGGCGCGGCGGTATCCCGACGGCGTGCTGCACATCCGGCTCACGGAGCCCGGCGGGGAGCCCGTACCCGTCGAGCGGACCGCGCGTGATCTCCTCGGCGGGTTCGGCATCGACGTGCCGCCCGGCGCCGGTGAGGACGAGCTGTCCGACATGGTGCGTGAGGCGCTGGCCGTACGACGTGTCCTGCTGCTCCTCGACGACGCCCACGACGCCGAGCAGGTCGACCTTCTGCTCCCCGAGAACCCGGACTGCCTCGTCGTCGCCGTGGCGCGCGGCCCCCTCACCGGCATCCCCGACATCCGCCCGTGCACCATCGGCGGCCTGGACGCCAAGGCCGCGATGGAACTGCTCGGCACCTTCACCGGATCCGTACGGATCACCGTCGACCCGCAGGCCGCCGAGTCCCTCGCCGAGGAGTGCGGCGGGCAGCCCGCCGCGATCGCCCTCGTCGGCGGCTGGCTCGCCACCCACCCCAGGGTCTCGGTCGCCGACGTCGCCAAGCGGCTGCGCACCGTCCCCGAGGACCTCGGACAACCGCAGGGGGCCCGCCCGTTGGCCCGCGCCTTCCGGTTCGTGTACGAGGACCTGCCGCCGTCCACCGCCGGGATGCTGCGCCTGCTGTCCCTCGCCCCGGCCGGGCTCGCCGACGCCCACACCGCCTCCGCGCTGGCCGGCTGTTCCGTCTCCGCCGCCGGGGCCGCCCTGGACGACCTCGCCGCGCTGAGCCTGCTCCGTCAGACGGGGGAGCAGTACGAGATCCCCGGCGCCCTCGCCCCCCTGACGCGCGCGCTGATGGCGGCGAAGGACCGGCCCTCCGAGGTGCAGCTCGCCAGGGCCCGGATGCTGGAGCGGACCGTGCGGCTGCTCCAGTCCTGCCGCGCCGTGACCGAGCCCGACGGTTCCCCGGCCCGTAAGAAGCTCGCCGCGCTGCCCCGCGCCGTGCGTTTCGAGACCGCGCGGGCCGCCGCCGACTGGCTGGCCTCCCGCAGGCCCGCCCTTCTCGCGTCGGCCCGGCTCGCCGTGGCGGACGGCGGGCTGGACACCCTCGCCCGCAGGCTTGTCTCGGCCCTGGTCCGGGCGCTGGCCGCGCACCAGGGCACGGACGCCGCCGCGCCGGACCTGTACGGGCTCCACCAGCTGGTCCTCGGTGTCGCCGAGCGCCAGGGCCTGCACCGGGAGGAGGCCGCCGCGCTGCTCAACATCGGCGATCTGGACGCCCGGTCGGGCCGTACGTACGACGCGCTGGCCCGCTACCGGTCCGCGCTGGACGCCGGACGGGCCGCGAACGACCACTACGCCACCGGCCGCGCGATGGAATCCGTGGGCGGCGCCTACCAGGAGCTTCAGGACTGGCACCGCGCCGCCGACTGGTACGGCCGCGCCCTCGGGCAGCGGCTGAGCCGGGGCGAGCGGGCCGACGAGGCGAGGCTGTACGGACGGCTGGGCACCGTGCACACCTACGCGGGCCGCTACGGCGAGGCGCTGCGCCACTGGCGCGCCGCCGCGGCCGGTTTCCGCAGGCTCCAGGACCTCCCCGGCCAGGCGCGCGCGCTCAGCGAGGCGGCCAGGGTCCAGGAGTACGCGGGCCGTCCCGAGGAGTCGCTGCACACCTGCCAGGAGGCCGTGGAGTACGCCCGGCTGGCCGGCGACACCCGGCTCCAGGCCGCGCTGGAGCTGCGGCTCGCGGACACTCTGGACCGCCTCGGCGACCCGACGGCGGCCCGGCTGCACCGCCACGCCTCCGATCGACTGCTCGGAACGGACTCCTCCACCTACGAAATCCGTAGCACCTCGGCTGAAGGTTGATGCTTTGCAAGGCTAGACAGCTGGAAGTCCTTCATTAGACTGGCTCTGTCGTAACCGGCAACGATGCCTTCCGATGCGCCGTGCGCGTATGGGTTTGGGGGGCATTGCCCGAGTAACCCCTGAGCCAAGGACCGTGATCACCGTGCTCGTCGGCATCCCCCGCGAGGTCAAGAACAACGAGTTCCGGGTGGCCATCACCCCCGCCGGAGTGCACGAGCTCGTGCGCCACGGTCATCAGGTCGTCATCGAGCGGGACGCCGGCGCCGGCTCCTCGATCACGGACACCGAGTTCATCGCCGCCGGCGCCCGGATCCTGCCCACCGCCGACGAGGTCTGGGCCACGGCCGACCTCGTGCTGAAGGTCAAGGAGCCCATCGCCGAGGAGTACCACCGCCTCCGCAAGGACCAGACCCTCTTCACGTATCTGCATCTCGCCGCCTCCCGCGAGTGCACCGACGCCCTGCTGAAGTCCCGCACCACCGCCATCGCGTACGAGACCGTCGAGACCGCGAACCGCCGTCTCCCGCTGCTCGCCCCGATGTCCGAGGTCGCGGGCCGGCTGGCCCCCCAGGTCGGCGCGTACCACCTGATGCGCTCGGTCGGCGGCCGTGGTGTGCTGCCCGGCGGCGTGCCCGGTACGGCTCCGGGCCGCGCCGTCGTCATCGGCGGCGGCGTCTCCGGCTGGAGCGCCACCCAGATCGCCGTCGGCATGGGCTTCCATGTGACCCTGCTCGACCGGGACATCGACAAGCTGCGCGAGGCCGACAAGATCTTCGGCACGAAGGTGCAGACCATCGTCTCCAACGCGTACGAACTGGAGCGCGCGGTCGTCGAGGCGGACCTCGTCGTCGGAGCCGTACTGATCCCCGGAGCGAAGGCGCCGAAGTTGGTCACCAACGCGCTCGTGGCCAAGATGAAGCCCGGAAGTGTACTTGTCGACATTGCAATCGATCAGGGTGGTTGCTTCGAGGATTCGCACCCCACCACCCACGCCGAGCCGACCTTCCGGATCCACGACTCGGTCTTCTACTGCGTCGCCAACATGCCGGGCGCCGTGCCGAACACCTCGACCTACGCCCTGACCAACGCCACGCTTCCCTACATCGTGGCGCTGGCCAACCTCGGCTGGACCGAGGCGCTGCGCCGTGACCCGGCGCTCGCCAAGGGCCTCAACACCCATGACGGGCAGGTCACTTACGGTTCCGTGGCCGAGGCCCACGGCCTTCCGCACACCGAACTGGCCACCGTTCTGGCCTGACCCGTCAACGGCGTCCGTCAACCTCGCGCCCCCGGCCGGATCTTGCTCGGCAAGGTCCGGCCGGCTGTGTGTCCCACCACTTCCGGGCCCGCGCTCAACTCGCCTCGAACGTAACCCTTTAACCCTTATCGACCCGTGTGGAATGCCTCGACGGAGGGCCGCGCGCCCTTGACACAAGGGTGTTCGGTTGCCGACACATCGGGCCGGGTCCGGCGGATTGTGTTGCTGCGGAGTGGTGACACGCCATAGAGTCGCCAACCGTCGGCATGGTGCCACGCTGACCTATCGATAAGTTTCCTGGTCACGTCCAAGGAGGTAAGACGACTTGTGAATGAGTCGACATTTACTCCCGGGGGTGGTCAACCAGGAATGCCTGCGATGAGCCACCAGAGCCCGTCGTCCGGGCTAGAGGCCGTCGGCTCCGTCGCTGTCCGCACCTTCACGACCCACCAGCACATGACGACAGCCCACCAGACGATGGACGGCCAACACGTGAACGCCATGGCCGGCAACGAGAGTGGCCGAGAGTCCACCCACTTCGCCGACTTCGACGAGGTGCCCGAGGGGCACTTCTACGACCCCGACGCCGAGTACGAGCCCGACCCCGAGTACGCGGCCACCCTCGCCCCCGACGCCGCCCGCCAGCGCCGCGAGCGAATCGGCCCGACCGGGCGTCCCCTGCCGTACTTCCCGATCCCCGGCCCGGTCACCGACCACGGCCCCGCGAAGATCATCGCGATGTGCAACCAGAAGGGCGGCGTCGGCAAGACCACGTCGACCATCAACCTGGGCGCCGCGCTCGCGGAGTACGGACGGCGGGTGCTGCTCGTCGACTTCGACCCGCAGGGCGCACTGTCCGTCGGTCTCGGCGTCAACCCGATGGAGCTCGACCTCACGGTCTACAACCTGCTCATGGAGCGGGGCATGTCGGCCGACGAGGTGCTCCTGAAGACCGCCGTGCCCAACATGGACCTGCTCCCGAGCAACATCGACCTCTCGGCCGCCGAGGTGCAGCTGGTGAGCGAGGTGGCGCGGGAGTCCACGCTCCAGCGGGCGCTCAAGCCGCTGATGCAGGACTACGACTACATCGTGATCGACTGCCAGCCGTCGCTCGGTCTGCTGACCGTCAACGCGCTGACCGCCGCGCACAAGGTGATCGTCCCGCTGGAGTGCGAGTTCTTCGCGCTGCGCGGCGTGGCCCTGCTCACCGAGACCATCGAGAAGGTCCAGGAGCGGCTCAACCCGGAGCTGGAACTCGACGGCATCCTCGCCACGATGTACGACTCCCGCACGGTGCACAGCCGCGAGGTCCTGGCGCGGGTCGTCGAGGCCTTCGACGACCACGTCTACCACACGGTGATCGGCCGGACCGTGCGCTTCCCGGAGACCACGGTCGCCGGTGAGCCCATCACCACCTACGCCTCCAACTCCGTCGGCGCCGCCGCCTACCGCCAGCTCGCCAGGGAGGTGCTCGCCCGGTGTCACGCCGAGTGAGTCTGCCCGGGGCCGACGAGCTGTTCCGTACGACCGGGGGCATGGCGCTCCAGGCTTCCTCACCGGGCGACCGGCGGCGTACCGCGAACGGCGAGCCGCGGGTCCCGGCACCGGCAGGGGAGAGCGACCAGGGCGCCGAACAGCCGGCAGCCGCGAAGTCGGCGGCACCGGCATCGGCCCAGGAGCACTCGGCGACCGACGCGGACTCGTCGGCGACGTCCCGCAGCCGTACGCCCGAGAAGGAGCAGCAGCGCCGCCCGCAGGGGTCGCAGGACGGCGGCGGCAGCGGCGGTGGCGGTGGCACGCCCACCGTCGGCCAGCAGGGCGGCCAGCGCCGCCGGGGGGGCCGCGGGGCCAACCGCCGTCCCAGCGGCCGCGAACGGCACGACGAGAAGATCACGGTCTACGTCTCCGCCGAGGAGCTGATGGACCTGGAGCACGCGCGTCTGGTGCTGCGCGGCGAGCACGGGCTGGCCGTGGACCGTGGACGGATCGTCCGCGAGGCGGTCGCCGTGGTCCTCGCCGACCTGGAGTCGCGCGGCGACGCGAGCATCCTCGTACGGCGCCTGCGCGGGCGCTGAAGGTAGCCTCGGCGGACCCGTCCCCTCCGCCCGCCAGGACCCGCCATGCCGCCGACCGACGACTCCACAGCCCGCTCGCCCCGCCGCGCGCTGGGGCGCGGGCCGGGGACGGGCGGCGCGGCGGCGGAGCCGGTGGTGCCGGTCGCGGTGGAGCCCGTGGCCGTGGAGCCCGTCGAGCCGCCGCCGGTGGAGCCCGAGCCTGAGGCCGTCCGCGTACCGGGGCCCGCAGTCGAGCCGGAGCCCGGACCCGTACCCCTACCCGACGCGGAGTCCGCGCCCGAGCCGGAGCCCGGACCCGTACCCGAGACGGAGCCCGCAGCTGAGCCGGACCCCGAAGCCGAACCCGCCCCGGACCCCGAACCCGCGCCCGACGACGGGCGGTTCACCGTTCGGCTCGCGAACTTCGAGGGGCCGTTCGATCTGCTTCTCCAGCTCATCTCGAAGCACAAGATGGACGTCACCGAGGTCGCGCTCTCCAAGGTCACCGACGAGTTCATGGTGCACATCCGCGCCATGGGCCCCGACTGGGATCTCGACCAGACCACCGAGTTCCTGGTCGTCGCGGCGACGCTCCTCGATCTGAAGGCCGCGCGCCTGCTGCCGTCCGCCGAGGTGGAGGACGAGGGCGACCTGGCGCTGCTGGAGGCCAGGGACCTGCTCTTCGCCCGGCTGCTCCAGTACCGCGCGTACAAGCAGATCGCCGAGATCTTCAGCGCCCGGCTGGACTCCGAGTCGCGGCGCTACCCCCGTACCGTCGGCCTGGAACCGCACCACGCCGCGCTGCTCCCCGAGGTCGTCATCAGCATCGGCGCCGAGGGTTTCGCCAGACTCGCGGTCAAGGCGATGCAGCCCAAGCCCAAGCCGCAGGTGTACATCGACCACATCCACGCGCCGCTCGTCTCCGTCCAGGAGCAGGCGGGGATCGTCGTGGCGATGTTGCGCGCGGCCGGCGAGGTGAGTTTCGCGACACTCGCCGAGGACGCCCCGGACACGCTCACCGTCGTGGCGCGCTTCCTCGCGCTGCTGGAGCTCTATCGGGAGAAGGCCGTCGCCCTGGACCAGGACGAGGCCCTGGGGCCGCTCACGGTGCGCTGGACGGGCGGGGAGGACGACGAGGCGCCGCGGGTGACGGACGAGTTCGACCGTCCGCCGGAGCCCGTGACGGACGACAAGCACAACAGCCGGGACAGCGGCGAGGAGAAGGCGTGAGCGAGCAGCGTACGGTCGCCGACCTCGATCTGAAGCCCGCCCTGGAGGCGGTCCTCATGGTCGTCGACGAGCCCGCGACCGAGGAACACCTGGCCAAGGTGCTGGACCGGCCGCGCCGGGCCGTCGCCGACGCGCTGCGGGCGCTGGCCGACGAGTACACCGTCGCGGGGCGCGGATTCGAACTGCGGCTCGTCGCGGGCGGCTGGCGTTTCTACTCGCGGGCCGAGTACGCGGAGGCCGTCGAGGGCTTCGTGCTCGACGGCCAGCAGGCCCGGCTCACCCAGGCCGCCCTGGAGACCCTGGCGGTCGTGGCGTACCGCCAGCCGGTCAGCCGTTCGCGGGTCTCGGCCGTACGCGGAGTGAACTGTGACGGGGTCATGCGGACCCTCCTCCAGCGCGGTCTGGTCGAGGAGGCGGGAGCGGAACCCGAAACAGGTGCGATCCTGTACAGGACGACGAACTATTTCCTGGAGCGGATGGGCCTGCGCGGTCTGGACGAGCTTCCGGAACTCGCGCCCTTCCTTCCGGAGGCGGACGCGATCGAGGCCGACACCCTGGAAGGCGTTCCGTCGTTCGATCCGGACGCACCGTACGCCCCGGACACTCACGCAGACGACAAGACGGACATTTGATGCGAAGCAACGGCAGGAACAGCGGAAGCGGCAGCGGCAACCGGAGCGGCGGTGGCGGCGGCCGGGGAGCCGCGGGCGGCAAACCCCAGTCGAGGACCGGCGGCGGTCGCGGCGGCAACGGGGGGAGCGCCGGGAGCCGGGGAAGCGGCGGTGGCGGCGCGCGGGACGACAAGCAGCCGAAGCGTGAGAGCAAGCCCCGTCCCGAGGAGCGCCGTTACGACGTCGGGCGCTCCGGCGGTCCCGGCGGTCCCGGTGGCGGCCAGGGCGGCTCCGCCGGCGGCGGCAGCCGTGGCGCCGCCGCACGCGGCGGTGCCAAGGGCGGCCCGAAGGCGCCGAGCGCGGCGGCCCAGCGCCGGATCCAGGGCAAGCCCGCGCGTCCGCGCGAGCTGGACGCGAAGATCGAGCAGCGCAATCGCGACCGGTACGCGGACAAGCCGGAGATCAGGACCCCCAGGACCAACCCGGGCGCCGAGCAGGAGGGCGAGCGGCTCCAGAAGATCCTCGCGCGGGCCGGCATGGGTTCGCGCCGGGCGTGCGAGGAGCTGATCGAGCAGGCGCGCGTCGAGGTCAACGGCGAGATCGTCATGGAGCAGGGCATGCGGGTCGACCCGCACCGCGACGAGATCAAGGTCGACGGTCTGACCGTCGCCACGCAGTCGCATCTCTTCTTCGCGCTGAACAAGCCCGCCGGTGTCGTCTCCACGATGGGCGACCCGGACGGCCGGCAGAATCTGGGCGACTACGTCACCAACCGCGAGACCCGGCTCTTCCATGTGGGCCGGCTGGACACCGAGACCGAGGGCATCATCCTCCTCACCAACCACGGTGAGCTGGCCCACCGCCTCACCCACCCGCGGTACGGCGTGAAGAAGACGTATCTCGCCGCCGTCCAGGGCCCGTTGCCGCGCGATCTGGGCAAGCGGCTCAAGGACGGGATCCAGTTGGAGGACGGCTACGCCCGCGCCGACCACTTCCGCGTCGTGGAGAACACCGGGAAGAACTACCTGGTCGAGGTGGTCCTCCACGAGGGCCGCAAGCACATCGTGCGCCGGATGCTCTCCGAGGCGGGCTTCCCGGTCGAGCGGCTGGTCCGGACGGCGTTCGGGCCGATCCCGCTGGGCGACCAGAAGTCCGGCTGGCTGCGGCGTCTCACCAACACGGAGGTCGGCATGCTGATGAAGGAAGTCGGTCTGTAGGAAGTCCCGCGGACCCCTGGTCCCGTTCGAAGAAAGCCCGTGGCCCGAAGGCCGCGGGCTTTTCTGCTTGTGGCGCGGCCCCGTTCGCCTTTATAGTCAGTATGACCATTAAGGAGGCGGGCGTGAGTCTCGCGGATTTTCTCGACCCGTTGCAGCAGCCGCTGGTGACCGTTCTCGACACCCCGGTGAGCTGGACCGAGGTGCTCGGCTTCGGCAGCGGCGCGCTCTGTGTCTGGCTCGTCGCCCGCCAGCACCTCGCCAACTGGCCCATCGGCATCGCCAACAACCTCTTCTTCATCCTGCTGTTCACCCAGGCCGGCCTGTACGCCGACGCCGGGTTGCAGGTCGTCTTCATCGCCCTCGCCGTGTACGGCTGGTGGACCTGGACCCACGGGGGTGGACCAGGCTCGCCGTCTCTGCCGGTGCGACGCACCACGCGCACCGAGTGGGGCTGGCTGCTCGCGGCGGGGGCGGTGGGAACTCTCGGACTGACGCTGCTCCTCGACCACCAGACCTCATCGACGGTCCCGTTCTGGGACGCCGTCACCACCGCCCTGTCGCTGATGGCGACGTACGGGCAGTGCCGGAAGCGGCTGGAGTCGTGGTGGCTGTGGATCGCGGCGGACATCGTCTACATCCCGCTGTACGCGCACAAGGAGCTGTATCTGACATCGATCCTGTACGTGGGCTTCCTGACTCTGTGCGTCATCGGACTGCGCAACTGGTCGCGCGACCTCGACGGCCGGCCCGCCACGCCGCTGGGGGTCGCGGCATGAGCGCGGCGTACGGACACGGCCTGGTCCTCGGCAAGTTCTATCCGCCGCACACGGGCCACCACCACCTCGTACGGACCGCACGCGCCCGCTGCGAACGGCTCACCGTCCTCGTCTGCGCCGCCTCCGTCGAATCGGTGCCGCTCGCCGACCGCGTCGCCTGGATGCGCGAGGTCCACCCGGACGTCCGGGTCGTGGGCGCCGTCGACGACACCCGGATGGATCTGCGCGACCCCGCCATCTGGGACGCGCACATGGCGGTCTTCCGCGCGGCCGTCCCCGAGCCCGTGGACGCCGTCTTCACCTCGGAGTCGTACGGGGACGAACTCGCCCGCCGCTTCGGCGCCGTGTCCGTCCTCGTGGACCCGGACCGCACGCTCCACCCCGTGTCGGGGACCGAGGTCCGCAAGGACCCGGCCCGCTGCTGGGACTTCCTCGCCCCGCCCGTCCGGGCCGCGCTCACCCGCCGTGTCGTGGTGCTCGGCGCCGAGTCCACCGGCACCACCACCCTCGCGCTGGCGCTCGCCGAGCACTACCGGGCGCGCGGCGGTGTGTGGGCCCGTACGCGCTACGTCCCCGAGTACGGACGGGAGTTCAGCGAGCACAAGCTCGCCGCGCTGCGCGAGAGATGGCCCGGCGCGCAGTGGGAGGACGTCGAATTCACCACCGAGGACTTCCCGTTGATCGCCCGGCGGCAGAACGCGTCGGAGGAGGAGGCCGCCCGCGCCGGCTCGCCGGTCCTCATCTGCGACACCGACTCCTTCGCCACCACCGTCTGGCACGAGCGGTACGTCGGCGGCCGTAACCCGGAGGTCGAGGAGGTCGCCGACCGGGCGCCGCACCATCTGTGGCTGCTCACCGGCCACGAGGGCGTCGCCTTCGAGGACGACGGGCTGCGCGACGGCGAGGAGCTGCGGCCCTGGATGACCGGCCGCTTCAAGGACGAACTGGCGCGCACGGGGCGGAAGTACCTCACGCTCGAAGGACCGCCCGAGAGACGGCTCACCGACGCGGTGGCCGCCGTGGACGGACTGCTCGACCAGGGCTGGTACTTCGCCGCACCCCTGCCGGAGAACAGATGAGCCACGCCCGGCAGCCCCGTGTGCCCGAGGACTACGACCCCGCCGACTTCGCGCCGTTCGCCGTCACCGTCGACCTCGCCGTCTTCACGGTCCGCGAGAACCAGCTCCATGTCCTGCTCGTCGAACGCGGCGAGGAGCCGTACCTGGGCCACTGGGCGCTCCCCGGCGGCTTCGTACGGCCCCGGGAGTCCGCCGGGCAGGCGGCGCGGCGTGAACTCGCCGAGGAGACCGGCCTGTCGCCGGACACCGTCGCCGGACTGCGGCCCGAGCAACTGCGTACGTACAGCGACCCGGACCGCGACCCCCGGATGCGGGTCGTCTCCGTCGCGTACACCGCGCTCCTGCCCGACCTTCCCGAACCGCGTGGCGGCGGCGATGCCACGCAGGCCCGCTGGACCCGCTACGACGAAGGCGGACTCGGCCGGCTCGCCTTCGACCACGGCCGGATCCTCGCCGACGGCCGGCGCCGGATCGGTGCCAAGCTCGAATACACCTGCCTCGCCACGGCGTTCTGCCCGCACGAGTTCACCCTCGGCGAGCTTCAGCAGGTGTACGAGACGGTCTGGGGCGTGACCCTGGACCGGCCCAACTTCCGCCGCAAGGTGCTCACTTCACCCGGCTTCGTCGAACCGGTCGAAGGCCCGCCGCGCCGCACCGGGGGCCGGGGCAAACCGGCCGCCCTCTACCGCGCGGGCACCGCCACCGCGCTCCACCCGCCGCTGCTCCGACCGGAAGGACGCACCACCTCATGACCTCATCGGCCTCCTCGCGGACCACCGTCAAAAGTGCCGCCACCGGCGCCCTGACCGGGCTCGCGCTCGGTGACGCCCTCGGCTTTCCCACCGAGTTCAACGACGTGCCGTCGATCCTCGCCAAGTTCGGCCCCTGGCGGGAGATCCCCCTGCTGAAGCCCGCGACCGTCAGCGACGACACCCAGATGACGCTCGCGCTCGGCCGGGGCCTGCGCACCGCCATGGCGGCGGGCCCGCTCGGAGCGCGGACCCTGGAGCCGCCGGTGCGCGAGGAGTTCGTGGCCTGGTACCACGACCCGCAGAACAACCGCGCCCCCGGCAACACCTGTCTGACGGCCTGTCGGCTCCTCGACGGCGACCGGCCCTGGCAGCAGGCGAGCCAGGTCGGCTCCAAGGGCTGCGGCGCCAACATGCGCGTCGCCCCCGTCGGACTCGCCCCCGGCCTCAGCGCCGAACAGCGGTCGGGCGCCGCCCAGTTGCAGTCCGCCCTCACCCACGGCCACCCCACCGCCCTCGCCGCCTCCGACCTCACGGCCCACGCGGTGCATCTGCTGGCCCGGGGGACCGAGCCGACGGGCCTCGTCGGGCTGCTGCGCAGCTACGCGTACGAGAACCGCTCCCGCTACCACCACAGCTGGCTCGGCGACCTGTGGACCCACAGCCAGGACCCGACACCCGAGCACTTCGTCGAGCGGGGCTGGGACGAGTGCCTGGCCGTGCTCGAACGGCTCGGGCAGGCTCTGCGTACACCGTCGCCCGAGACCGACCCGTGCCTGGCGACCGGCGACGGCTGGATCGCCGAGGAGGCGTTCGCCACCGGGCTGCTCTGCTTCCTGCTCTTTCCCGAGGAGCCGGTCACGGCGCTGCGCCGGGCCGCCTGTACCAAGGGCGACTCGGACTCGATAGCCTGCCTGACAGGCGCGTTCGCGGGCGCGCACCTCGGTGCGGGCGCCTGGCCGAAGGAGTGGGCGGACCGGATCGAGTACCGCGAGGACCTGCTGGAACTGGGGGCACTCTGGGACGCTTGATCCATGCGTATGGATGACGAACACGCGGCCGACGAAGGCCCCTTCGACCACGCCCTCGCCCAACAGGCCGCCGCGCCCGCCGCCGAACCGGCCCTCGCGCCCGCCGCCGAGATCGCCGAGGATGCCGAGACCTCCGACTCCCTCGCCACCGAGCGCGCCCGGCGTCTGCACCGCGCCGGGCTGCCCCTGACCGACCTCGGCACCGTCCTCGCCGAGGAGTCCGGTCCGCTGCTGTTCGCCACCGTCTCCGGCGCCCACCTGTACGGATTCCCCTCCACCGACTCGGACGTCGACCTGCGCGGTGCCCACCTGCTGCCGGTGGCCGAACTCATCGGACTCCACGAGCCGGACGAGACCCGGTCCCGGACGTGGGACCACGACGGCGTGGAGATGGACCTGGTCAGCCATGATCTGCGGAAGTTCGTCCGCATGATGATGCGGCGCAACGGCTACGTGCTGGAACAACTGCACTCGCCGCTGGTCGTGCACTCGACCGAGGCGCACCGCGAACTGCTCTCGCTCGCCCCCGGCGTGCTCACCGGCCACCACGCCCATCACTACCGGGGATTCGCCGCCACCCAGTGGCGGCTCTTCGAGAAGACCGGCGAACTCAAGCCGCTGCTCTACACGTTCAGGGCGCTGCTCACCGGCGTCCATCTGATGCGCAGCGGCGAGGTGCAGGCCCATCTGCCCACGCTGCTCGGCGAGGTGAGCGCGCCCGACTATCTGCCCGAACTGATCGAGGCGAAGGCGGAGGCCGAACACGGCGCGGCGACCGGACTCGCCCCGACCCGCCTCCAGAGCGACGTCGACGCGCTCCACGAGGTGCTGGCGGAGGCCAGGGCCGAGACCCGGCTACCCGACGCCCCGGCCGGGTACGAGGCGCTCCACGACCTGGTCGTCCGCACCCGACTGGAGCGCTGACGCCTGGGGCGGCGAGGTCTGGAGCGCACCCGCCTGGAGTGCATCCGCCTGGAGCGCCGACGCGCGCCGTGTGCGGATCACGAAGTCCTCGACCCTGGCGCGGTCCGGCCCGGCGGGCAGCGGGGTGCCGGCGAGCGCGGCGTCCGCCTCCTCGCCGAGACGGTTCATCCGCCGCTCCACCTCCGTCCACGGCACCTCGCCGCGCTTGACCTCCAGCAGCGGCTCGCGGTGCTCACCCGCGTCGATGACCAGCCGTCCCGTACGGAGCAGGTCACGGCAGCTGCCCAGCAGCCGCAGCAGATGCATGGCGTGCTTCCAGCGGGGCGCGCCGTGCTGCCGGACGTCCGCCTCCAGCTTCCTGCGCTGGCCGATCGCGTAACGGACGAACGTCTCGTGGGCCTGCCGGGAGAGGAACGCCTCGCGCAGGGCGAGGAGTTCACGGCCCGTGCCGTCGACGTACTCGACCAGCGGGGAGTGCAGACACTCCAGCACATTGGGATTGCTCCGCAGCGCGAGCAGACAGAACCGCTCCAGCTCCCAGGAGAACTGCTCCTCGGCCGGCCCGTCGACATGCGTCGGGGGCTTCTCGAAGCCCCAGTAGAGCGGCGTCGGCGCCAGGAAGACCCCGCGCCGGTCGGTGTCGCTGCCCTCGGTCGCCAGACCGAAGGCGCGGGAGCCCATGACGCACGCGTAGATCGTGTGGTCGCGTACGAGGTCCTCGGGTCGTATACGGGGAGATCCCTCTGGTCGCATACGCGGAGATTACGGGAGCCCCGCGCGTGCCGCGCCCCCGCCGTCTCGCGGGACGGTCGCCCCGGGCCGTACCGCCACCCGTCTGTCTAACCTGGACACAGCACACGATCACTGAGCGGGACGAGGAGCACGACGTGCCGGTACGAGCAGTCCGAGGGGCCGTCCAGCTGGAGCGGGACGAGCCGGGGCACATGGACGAGCAGGTCGCCCAGCTGCTCTCCACCATCCTGGAGCGCAACGCCCTCGGCGCGGACGACCTGATCAGCATCTGGTTCACGGCCACCCCCGACCTGCACAGCGACTTCCCCGCCGCGGCGGCGCGCGGCATCGGCATCGTGGACGTACCGCTGATCTGCGCGCAGGAACTGGACATCGAGGGCGCCATGCCACGCGTGGTCCGTATCCTCGCCCATGTCGAGTCCGACCGCCCCCGTTCCGAGATCGCGCACGTCTACCTCGGCGCCGCGGCAGCCCTCCGCAAGGACATCGCCCAGTGAGAACCGCCCTCGTCATCGGTACCGGCCTGATCGGCACCTCGGCCGCACTGACCCTCACCGGGCGCGGCGTCGCCGTGCATCTCGTGGACCACGACCCGGCCAGGGCGCGGACGGCGGCGGCGCTCGGCGCCGGCACCGAGGAGCCGCCGGCCGGCCCCGTCGACCTCGCGATCGTCGCCGTACCGCCCGCGCACACAGCCACCGTGCTCGCCGCCGCGATGCGCGCAGGCAGCGCGCGCGGCTACCTGGACGTCGCGAGCGTCAAGGGCGGCCCCCGGCGCGAGCTGGAGGCGCTGGGCCTCGACCTGGGCACGTACATCGGTACGCATCCGATGGCCGGCAAGGAGAGCTCGGGGCCGCTCGCCGCGACAGCCGACCTCTTCGAGGGCCGCCCCTGGGTGCTGACACCGATGCCCGGCACCGACACCGAGGTGCTGAACCTGGCCCTCGAACTGGTCGCGCTCTGCCGCGCCGTGCCGGTGGTCATGGACGCCGACGCCCACGACCGGGCCGTCGCCCTCGTCTCCCACACCCCGCAGCTGATCTCCTCGATGGTCGCCGCCCGCCTCCAGGACGCCGACGAGGCGGCCGTACGGCTCTGTGGCCAGGGCATCCGCGACGTCACCCGGATCGCCGCCTCCGACCCCCGGATGTGGGTCGAGATCCTGACCGCGAACCCGGGGCCGGTCGCCGACGTCCTCGCGGGCGTCGCCGCCGACCTGGACGAGACCGTCGAGGCGCTGCGGGCGCTCCAGTCCGCCGACGAGGACAAGCGGCGCGGCGGCGCCGACGGCATCGAGGACGTACTGCGGCGCGGCAACGCCGGCCGGGTACGGGTACCGGGCAAGCACGGCGCCGCCCCGGCGTCGTACGAGACGGTGGCCGTCCTGATCAGCGACCGGCCGGGCGAGCTGGCCCGTATCTTCGCGGACGCCGGAAGCGCGGGGGTCAACATCGAGGACGTCCGGATCGAGCACGCGACCGGGCAGGAAGCGGGTCTGGTGCAGCTGATGGTGGAGCCCGCCGCGGCGCCCGTCCTCAGCGCGGCGCTGCGCGAGCGCGGCTGGTCGATCCGCCGCTGAGGGCGGCGCGAAGCCCGCCCCAAGGCCGGTCCGGGGGCGGGCTTACGCGGGGGTGTAAGGGACACGCCCAGCACTCGGTAACCTTGTGCGGGGGCGCGACGACGTCTGGGCGTCCGGAAACGACCCCCCGAACGTCCCGAGAGAGTCGCGCGAACGACCTCGCGCACGACTCCGCGCCCCGTGAACCAGGAAGGTGTCCGCCCCCGTGGAAACCGCTGCAACCGACGCCAGGACCGCCCCGGCCGCCGTGATCGTCGCCATCGACGGGCCCGCGGGCACCGGCAAGTCGAGCACGTCCCGGTCCGTGGCCACCCAGCTCGGACTGAGCTACCTGGACACGGGCGCGCAGTACCGGGCGATCACCTGGTGGATGATCAGCAACGGCGTCGACGTCCAGGACGCCTCGGCCGTCGCGACGGCGGCCGGCAAGCCGGTCATCGTCTCCGGCACCGACGCGGCGAACCCGACGATCACCGTCGACGGCGTGGACGCCTCCGGCCCCATCCGCACCCAGGAGGTCACGGCCAAGGTCAGCGCGGTCAGCGCCGTCCCCGAGGTACGGGCCGTCATCACCGCGCTCCAGCGCTCCATCGCGGCCGGCGCCCCCAACGGCATCGTCGTCGAGGGCCGCGACATCGGCACGACCGTGCTGCCCGACGCGGACCTGAAGGTCTTCCTCACCGCGACGCCCGAGGCGCGCGCCGCGCGCCGCAGCGGCGAACTCAAGGGCAAGGAGGCCACGGACCTCACCGCCACCAGGGAAGCGCTGGTCAAGCGGGACGCGATCGACTCCAGCCGTAAGACGTCACCGCTGGCCAAGGCGGCCGACGCGGTCGAGGTGGACACCACCGACCTCACGCTCCAGCAGGTCATCGAGTGCGTCGTCACCCTTGTCGAGGAGAAGCGGGCGGCCCGATGACCGGACCCTCCCGGAAGGGCGCGCCGTCCCCGAGGGGCGCGGCGGTGGGCCGCCGCATCGGCATCGGACTGATGTACGGCCTGTGGCGGCCACGGGTGCTCGGCGCCTGGCGGGTCCCCGCGAGCGGCCCGGTGATCCTGGCCGTCAACCACTCGCACAACATCGACGGGCCGATGCTCATGGGCACCGCGCCCAGGCCCGTGCACTTCCTGATCAAGAAAGAGGCGTTCATCGGTCCGCTCGACCCGTTCCTGCTGTCCATCGGACAGCTGAAGGTGGACCGTACGATCACCGATCGCGCCGCCGTCACCGACGCGCTCGGGGTGCTCCAGGGCGGCGGAGTCCTGGGGATCTTCCCCGAGGGCAGCAGGGGAGAGGGCGACTTCGCCTCCCTGCGGTCCGGACTCGCGTACTTCGCGGTACGCACCGGGGCGCCGATCGTCCCGGTGGCGGTGCTGGGGAGCACGGAGCGGCGCGGGCGGCTGATAGGCGCGCTGCCGCCGCTGCGCGACCGTATCGACGTCGTCTTCGGGGACGCGTTCGAGGCCGGGGGCAGCGGCCGGCGCACGCGGCAGGCGATGGACGACGCCACGCTGCGGATCCAGAAGCGGCTGACCGCCCATCTGGACAACGCCAGACGCCTCACCGGGCGCCGGGCAGGACTTGAGTAGTGCACCGCGCAGTCGCGGCGCACCGATCACGATGAACGAGGTACGGACTTCATGAACGACCACATTCACTCCGGCGACGCCGGGACGCCCGGCGATGAGCACGGAGCGCTCGGCGACGCCGAGTACTCGGAGTTCATGGAGCTCGCGGCCCAGGAGGGCTTCGACCCCGAGGAGGTCGAGGGCGCGATCGGCGAGGCCGGTCACGGCCCGCTGCCCGTACTCGCCGTCGTCGGCCGCCCCAATGTCGGCAAGTCGACCCTCGTGAACCGCATCATCGGCCGCCGTGAGGCGGTCGTGCAGGACAAGCCCGGCGTCACACGCGACCGCGTCACCTACGAGGCCGAGTGGGCCGGGCGCCGCTTCAAGCTCGTCGACACCGGCGGCTGGGAGCAGGACGTCCTCGGACTCGACGCGTCCGTCGCCGCGCAGGCCGAGTACGCGATCGAGACCGCCGACGCGGTGGTCTTCGTCGTGGACTCCACGGTCGGCGCCACCGACACCGACGAGGCCGTCGTCAGACTGCTGCGCAAGGCGGGCAAGCCCGTCGTGCTCTGCGCCAACAAGGTCGACGGCCAGAGCGGCGAGGCGGACGCGACGGCGCTGTGGTCGCTCGGTCTCGGCCAGCCGCACCCCGTCTCCTCGCTGCACGGACGCGGTACGGGCGACATGCTCGACGCCGTCCTGGAGGCGCTGCCCGAGGCCCCCGAGCAGACCTTCGGCACCACGATCGGTGGCCCGCGCCGGATCGCGCTCATCGGCCGCCCGAACGTCGGCAAGTCCTCGCTGCTGAACAAGGTCGCGGGTGAGGAGCGCGTCGTCGTCAACGAGATCGCGGGCACCACCCGCGACCCGGTGGACGAGCTGATCGAACTCGGCGGCACCGTCTGGAAGTTCGTGGACACGGCGGGCATCAGGCGCCGCGTGCACCTCCAGGAGGGCGCCGACTACTACGCCTCGCTCCGTACGGCAGCCGCCGTGGAGAAGGCGGAGGTCGCCGTCGTCCTCATCGACACCAGCGAGTCCATCAGCGTCCAGGACCAGCGCATCATCACGATGGCCGTCGACGCGGGCCGCGCGCTCGTCGTCGCGTTCAACAAGTGGGACACCCTCGACGAGGAGCGCCGCTACTACCTGGAGCGCGAGATCGAGACCGAGCTGGCGCAGATCGCGTGGGCGCCCCGCGTCAACGTCTCCGCGCGCACCGGCCGCCACATGGAGCGGCTGGTCCCGGCGATCGAGACGGCGCTCGCGGGCTGGGAGACGCGGGTGCCGACCGGCAGGCTCAACGCCTTCCTCGGCGAACTCGTCGCCGGTCACCCGCACCCGATCCGCGGCGGCAAGCAGCCGCGCATCCTGTTCGGTACGCAGGCGGGCACCCGCCCGCCCCGGTTCGTGCTCTTCGCCTCCGGCTTCATCGAGGCGGGCTACCGGCGCTTCGTGGAGCGCAGGCTCCGCGAGGAGTTCGGCTTCGAGGGCACCCCGATCCACATCTCGGTGCGGGTGCGGGAGAAGCGCGGCCGTAAGAAGTGACACGGAAGAAGCCGGTGGCAGCGCCATCTGCGGCCGGCCGTACTGCCGGCCGCTCTGCCACGTACTCGTGAACGAGGACGGCCGGCTCTCGGAGGAGCCGTGCATCCCCGTACCGAAGGCGGTGAAGCCGAGGCTCTCCTCACCGCTCCGGTCGCCCGGCAGGGTCCTGAACGACCGCAGGTACTCGGAGTACAGCGCGTCGTAGATCGGCGTGGCCGAGTAGCCGGACGAGTATCCGGCCGGGGGGTCCTGGGCCGGACGCATGGCGGGGACCTGGGGCTGGTACTGCTGACGTGAACGGTCGTATGAGTGCACGTAGGTGCCAACGACCCCGTCGTCCGACGGATGCGGCCTGACCGGCGAAAATGCTGGTCGCGAGGGGTGGGAGGGCGATTCGGCGGGAGTACGGGCCCGGTCCTGGCCGGGAACGTGTCCCTCGTCCGTCACGTGCCGGCCAGCGGCATCGCCGCGGCCACCAGACGCCCGTCGGCCGCCGCCTTGTCCAGCGCGTCGCGCAGCAGGTCCTCACGCGGCTGCTGGCCGATGGAGCCGACCGGTGCGGCGAAGACCAGCACCGTCCGCGACTTGTTGGCGGCGGCCCGCCAGTCGCTGGTCACCTGGAGCGGCTGGTGCGCCTGCCACCAGGCGACCGGGGTGCCACCGCCCGTACCGGGCTGGAGGACCGCGTGCAGCTGACCCATGGCGAGCAGCACGGACCAGCCGGTCAGCGTGCCCGGGGGCCGGCTGAGATCGCTGACCGGCTGGAAGCCCTGCTCCGCGAGAAGCGGCAGGAACTCGTCCTCGTCACCGGCCGAACCGGGCCGGGCGATGGGACCGGTCGGCTCGACGACGAGAGCCGGGTGCAGCTGGTTGTCGATCAGCACGAGACCGCTGGTGACCCCGAGGACGGCCTGCTCACCGCCGGTGGCCGCGGGCCGCGGGTCCGCGCCGGTGATGCTGCGGACGGCGCCCTGGAGCTGGTCCTCGGCGACCTTGACGACCTGGGAGGGGATGCAGGAGGCGTGGGCGAAGGCGAGGACGGCGGTCTCCTCGCCGATGAACAGCACGGTGCTGGTGCGTTCGGTTTCGGAGTCGCCCGGGGTACGGCAGGAGGTGCAGTCGTAGCTGCCCGGGGAGTTCTCGCCGACGAGCAGGCGATCGGCTTCTTCGTCGCCGATCTCGGCGCGTACGTCTTCGCTGACGTCGAGCATGCGCGGCACGGGTGGCTCCTCGAACTCGGTGCGTGGGCCGGGCTGTTCCCGGCTCGTAAAGAGACAACGGGCGAGCTGTCACCGGGGTCACGCACGAAGCCGGACGAATCGAACCGCCGGGGTGCGGGCTCCCCCGGGGGACGTCCGGGGGCGGGCCCGTCGCCCGTCCGGCCCGGCGCCGCCCCGGGTGAAGTCCCGGCCGCGGGGCGGTGGTTGGACGCCGCCGTACCCCGTGGCGAGGTCCGGAAGGCGCCCCGCCCGACCCATCGTGGCCGGCGTCGCCGCACGGGCGCCCACGCGGGGCGCCGCGTCGCCCGGCGCCCCGAACACGCCTCGCACGTACGGGTGAAGCTTCCCGGCGCCCCCGCCCGGTCGGCCGTCGGGCGGCCGGGTGCCGCGCGAAGGTGCGACGGGCGGCGGTCCCGGCGCGGCTCACGGGCCCGGCCCGACAGTCGCGGCAGCGGGACCGGCCCACACTCGCGGCAGGTTGAACAGGGAGACAGCGCAGTCCATGCACATCTCGTTTCTGCTTCACAACGCCTTCGGCGTCGGCGGCACGATCCGCACCACGTTCAATCTCTCGCGGGCGCTCGCGGAGCGGCACGACGTCGAGATCGTCTCGGTCTTCCGGCACCGTGACGAACCGACGCTCGGCGCGCCCGAGGGCGTCCTGCTGCGCCATCTCGTCGATCTGCGCAAGAACAGCGCCGGTTACGACGGCGGGCATCCCGACATCGAACGGCCCGCCAGGGTCTTTCCGCGCGGCGACGGACGGCACCGGCAGTACAGCCGGCTCACCGACGCCCGTATCGCCGAGCATCTGCGGACGCTGACGGCCGACGTCGTCGTCGGCACCCGGCCGGGGCTCAACTGCCATATCGCCCGGCAGACCCGGCGCGGCCCGGTCCGGGTCGGCCAGGAGCACCTCACGCTGGACAGCCACAGCAACCGGCTGCGCCGCGAGATCGCCCACCGGTATCTGCTGCTCGACGCCGTCACCACCGTCACCGAGGCCGACGCGCGGGCCTACCGCTCCCGGCTGCGGCTGCCCGGCGTACGGATCGACGCGGTGCCGGGCAGCGTGCCCGCACCCACCGTCGCCCCCGCCGACTCCACCGGCAGATGGGTCGTCGCGGCGGGCCGGCTCACCTCCGTCAAGCGGTACGACCTGCTGATCACGGCCTTCGCCGAGGTGGTGGCCGCCCGGCCCGACTGGCGGCTGCGGATCTACGGCGCGGGCGACGCCACCGGCGACGAACGCGCCGCGCTGCGCGCCCTGATCGAGGAGCGCGGGCTCCACGACCACGTCCATCTCATGGGCACGGTCAACCCGCTGGAACCGGAGTGGGTCAAGGGGTCGATCGCCGCGTCCACGTCGAGCCACGAGTCCTTCGGCATGACGATCGTCGAGGCGATGCGCTGCGGGCTGCCCGTCGTCTCCACCGACTGCCCGCACGGGCCCCGCGAGATCATCGAGGACGGGGTGGACGGGCGGCTGGTGCCGGTCGGCGACGTGGACGCCGTCGCGGGCGCGCTCCTCGCACTGATCGAGGACGACGAACTGCGGCGGCGTACCGGACTTGCGGCCGTCGAGTCGTCCGCCCGGTTCGACCCGGCGCGGATCGCGGAGCGCCATGAGGCGCTGTACGCCGATCTGGTCGCACGCGGCCGGAGCGCGGGACCGCGCCGGGCGGTGCTCGGCACCGTACGGCGCGGCCGGGGCCTCCTCATGGGCGGTACGCGGACGGTGCGCGAACTGGCGGCGACCGCGGTCCGCAGGGCGAGGACCACCTGAGCGCCCCCGTCGCGCACCGCGCCGCCGACGCGGCGGACTGACACCGTCCACGGCCCCGTCTTGCGGACAGAACCTGTCCGCGACGGCTGGCAGAATCGGCGCATGCTGGAAACCTCGGCCCGTCTGCTCCGTCTGCTCTCCCTCCTCCAGGCCCACCGCGAATGGTCCGGCTCCGATCTGGCCGAACGTCTCGGGGTGACGCCCCGCACCGTACGGCGCGACGTCGACCGGCTGCGCGAGCTGGGCTACCCGGTCAACGCCAGCCCCGGCACCGGCGGCGGCTACCAGCTCGGCGCCGGTGCCCAGCTGCCGCCGCTCCTGCTGGACGACGAGGAGGCCGTCGCCGTCGCCGTCGGGCTGCGTACGGCGGCGGGCAACGGCATCGAGGGCATCGGCGAGACATCCGTCCGCGCGCTCGCCAAGCTGGAACAGGTTCTGCCGAGCCGGCTGCGCCGCCGGGTCGGCGCGCTCAACGCCTTCACCGTCCCGATGCTCCGGGGCACCGGCGGCCCCACCGTCGACGCGAGCGTCCTCACCGAACTGGCGAACCTCTGCCGGGACGGCGAGCGGCTGCGCTTCGACTATCTCGACCATGCCGGTGCCGCCAGCCGCCGCACCGTGGAGCCGCACCGGCTGGTGTGCACCGAACGCCGCTGGTATCTGGTCGCCTGGGACCTGGACCGCGCCGACTGGCGTACGTTCCGGGCCGACCGTGTGACCCCCAGGCCCCCGCACGGCCCCCGCTTCCCGCCCCGCGAACCGCCCGCCGAGGATCTGGCCGCCTATGTCTCCGAGGGCGTCTCCACCCGCGCCTACGCCGAGTCGGCGGTGATCAGGCTGCACGCGTCCGCCACGGAGGCGGCGCGACTGGTGTCACCGTCCGCCGGTGTGCTGGAGCCGGTCGACGAGCGGAGCTGTCTGCTGCGGACCGGGGCGGGCGGTCTGGACGTGATGGTGGTCCATGTGATGCTCCTCGGCATCGACTTCGAGGTGGTCGAGCCGGTGGAGCTGACCGAGCACATGAGGACGGCGCGGGATCGTCTTTCGCGAGCGCTGGGGGACGTCCCGTAACCCCGGAGCCGCCGTGTCCGGCGCCATCCGGAAGGTGTCGTACCGCCCATGATTGTGCGTGGGCGAGGTGAATTCCGTACGGCCTGTCAAATACTGGCGGCCCGTCGAACGGGGGAATTCCGGGACCGGAAAATACGGTGATCTTCGAGTCTGCCGAATTGCTTATCGCTTACTTACGGCCGATGTGTGAACAGTGCTCGGAAGGCGAGTGGGAGTCGCCGAACACATGTCGTGATCCTGTGACACAAGTGTGACCGCGATCGTACGTAAGTGCGTGGGGAAGGTGACCGGACGACCGCCGGGCACGGCCCTTCCGTCACCGTCCGCCGTCGCTGTCCGCTCCCGTCACCGACCGGGCCGACGCGGCCCACAAGCCCTACGCTGGGCCGTATGGCATCGATACCGACACCTCCGGCCCAGCCCGACGACGTGCCCGACTCCTATGTGGGCCTCGCCGCCCCCGAGGCCGAGCGGACCGCGCGCGAACGCGGCTGGACCACCGTCAGGGCCCTGCCGCCGGGCGCCATCATCACCATGGAGTTCCTGCAAGGGCGGCTGAACTTCGAGGTCGAGAACGGCACCGTCATCCGCTGCTGGCTGGGCTGACCGCGCAGTTGACCGTGAACAGGAAGAAGACCCCGGCGGACGCGCCGGGGTCTTCGCCGTCCTGACTGGTTCCGTGACCGGCCCTGACCGGGCCTCAGCCGCCCGTCACCGGCCGCGAACGCGGTGGCCGGCGGCTGCCCGCCGGGGTGGTCGGGGTCCGCTCCGAACGCGCCGTGGCGTGTGGCCGCGGCTGGGTGAGCTGCGCGGTCGTGTTCCGGCCGGCCGGACCCCGCCCCGTGTGGGCCGTACCGACCGTCGAGCGGCCGGCGTCCTCGTCCTCCTGCGCCGGGAGCTGAGGGACTATCACGGGCCAGGGCCCGTCGGCCGGTGCCTGCCCGGACACCGTCCCGCGCCGCTCACGCCACCGTGCGCGCACCTGCTCACGCACCCCGAGAACCGCGGTCTCGGTACGGGCGATCGTCGGCTCGAACCACGGCAGGGCGAGCAGGATCAGCAGCCCCGCGACCCAGCCGAGCAGAACGTCGCTCAGCCAGTGCGTGCCCAGATAGACGGTCGTCGCGCCGACGCCGAGCGCCACCACGGACGACCCGATCGACAGATAGCGCCTGGCCCGCGGGGTGGTGGCCAGATAGGCCAGGATTCCCCAGGTCACCACGGCGTTCGCGGTGTGTCCCGAGGGGAATATGTCGCCGCCCGCGAAGAGTTCGGCCGAACCGATCTGTGTCGCGTAGTGCGGGCCGAGCCGGCCGAGGCCGAGCTTCACCGCCCCCACGGTCACGTTGAGCAGCAGCAGTGACGCGCCGAGGACCAGCAGCGGTCGCAGCGTGTGCTGGCGCCAGGACCGCCAGCCCAGCCAGGCGGCGATCATCACGGCCGTGGGGCCGCGCTGGCCGAGCACCACGAAGTAGTCCAGGAACGCGTGCAGTTGCTGCCACTGCTGGTACGGCCGGAAGAGCATGATCTTCCAGTCCAGCGTCACCAGCCAGGACGAGGCGAGAACGGCGATGACGATGGCGAGATAGAACGCCAAAGTCCCGCCGAAGAGAGTCACGCGGGTACGGCTCATCCGCGGGATCTCTATCTTCGGCGGCTCCGGCTCCCGGTCCAGTCGGGCGAAGATGTCGGTACGCACCCAATCGACGTTACAGCGAGTGAACGGCCGTCTCGGTCGTTCCAGTCTCTTTGTGATGACGATGTGATGTGGAGTAGGTCTCGGATGGCTGTTTATCAGAGGCCGTCCCGCAATTGCGAGTGACGTTCCGGCCTATTGTCCGCTGCGAGGGGCCCGGGTAACCGTCTTTGTGCCCATCAGAATTAGTTCACCGTGACGTCGCACGGAATTTTCCGACCGCTTGACCGGCGCTTGACCGCGCCGGGGTGACCCCCGGCCGTCCGCCGCCCGTCGGCGTACGCCACACTTCGACGTCCGGCGGGGGCCCGCGCACCCGGCGGACTGCGGGTGAGCTGGGCCACGTTCCGTATCGGGGGACTCGCGTACGCTGTCGGCGCACTCGCCCGTCGATGCCGGGCCGCCTTGGGGGACCGCCACCGTCCCCGGCTGGTCCGCCGAGCGCGAGGGACTTCACTGGGAGGTACGCGGATGTCAGGGACCACCACGGCCGGAGCGCGGCTGCGTGCCGCCGTCGGCGGCGGTGCCCCCGGCGGCGGCGTCAACCGCTGGGCCGTCCTGGTCGTCCTCTGCGTCAGTCTGCTTCTCGTGGCGCTCGACGCGACCGTGCTGCACGTCGCCGTCCCCGCCGTCACCGAGGACCTGCGGCCCAGCGGTGTCGAGCTGCTGTGGATCGTGGACGCCTACCCGCTGGTCTGCGCCGCGCTGCTGATCCTCTTCGGCACGCTCGGCGACCGGATCGGCCGGCGCCGGGTCCTGCTCATCGGTTACGGGATCTTCGGTCTGGCATCGGTCCTGGCGGCCTTCGCCGGATCGCCCGGCATGCTGATCGCCGCCCGCGCCCTGCTGGGCATCGGCGGCGCGATGATCATGCCCGCGACGCTCTCCATCCTCCGTACCGTCTTCCCCGACCGGCGTGAGCGCGCCATGGCGATCGGCATCTGGACGGCGGTGGCCGCCGTCGGCGCCGCGACGGGACCGGTGCTCGGGGGATTCCTCGTCGAGCACTTCTGGTGGGGCTCCGTCTTCCTGATCAACGTGCCGCTGATGGCGCTGATCCTCCCCGTCGGCCGCTTCCTGCTGCCCGAGTCGAAGGGCGGCTGCGACGGCCCGTGGGACGTGGTCGGCGCGCTCATGGCCGCGACCGGGGTGCTCGGCACCGTCCTCGGGGTGAAGCGGCTCGGCGTGGGCGCCTCCATGCTCGACGTCAGGACCTTCGGGCCGCTGCTGCTGGGCGCGGTCCTGCTCTTCCTCTTCGTACGGAGGCAGCGGCGCCGGAAGCATCCGCTCATAGACGTGACGATGTTCGCCCGGCCCGCCTTCTCGACCTCCGTCGGCTGCATCGTCCTCGCGATGCTCGCCCTGGTCGGCCTGGAGCTGATCGCCGTCCAGTACCTCCAGCTGGTGCTGGGGCTCAGCCCGCTGGAGACCGGGCTGCGGCTGCTGCCGCTCACCTTCGCCGCCATGGCGGCGGGCGCCACCGGCTCGTACACCCTGCGCCGCGTCGGCCCGCGCCGGATGGTCGCCTGCGGGTTCGTCCTCACGGCGGGCGCCGTGCTGCTGCTGGTGATGATGGCTCACCACGACCGGCCGGCGCTGCTGACCACGGCCTTCGTACTGCTCGGCTTCGGCCTCCAGTCCACGCTCTTCGGCGCGTACGAGTCGATGCTCAGCGAGGCACCACCGGAGCAGGCGGGCGGCGCCGCGGCCATCGGCGAGACGGCGTACCAGCTCGGCGCGGGCATGGGCATCGCGCTGCTCGGCAGTGTCATGAACGCGGCCTACGCGCCCGGTCTGTCGTCGGGCGCGGTCGACGGGGTGCCCGCGGCGGCGGGGTCGGCCGCCGCCAACTCGCTGGGCCAGGCGTACCAGGTGGCCGCCCAGCTGGGCGGGCCGGCGGGGGAGGCCCTGCGTATCGCGGCGCGGCACTCCTTCGTGCACGGTCTGCATGTCACGCTCCTGGTCAGCGCGGCCCTGCTGCTGCTCGGCGCGGCGGCGGCGCTGCGGCTGCCCCGGGTGATGGACTGCGGGGCGCCGCCCCGGGACCGGGCCGAGGGCGTGGCGGGCGCCGGGGCGGACGGACCGGCACTCCGGCACCCCGCGCGGGGCGGTGGGTCTGGACGGGCCCCGGCCTTGCGCCGTAATCTCGGCGCCGAGCGTAACTAGCACTGCTAGTTTACTGACATCCGCGAGCCGCCGGAGGCAGCCCCATGTCCGCACCCTCAGCCTCGAAGCCGTCCCCCTCGAAACGTCCGCCCTTCGACCCGCGCGACCCCCTCGGCATCGACGACCTGCTGGAGCCCGAGGACCTGGCCGTCCGCGACACCGTGCGCTCCTGGGCCGCCGACCGGGTCATGCCGCACATCGCCGAGTGGTACGAGCGCGGCGAGCTGCCCGGCATCCGTGAGCTGAGCCGGGAACTCGGCTCCCTCGGCGCGCTCGGCATGTCGCTCCAGGGCTACGGCTGCGCGGGCGCCAGCTCCGTCCAGTACGGGCTCGCCTGTCTGGAGCTGGAGGCCGCCGACTCCGGAATCCGCTCGCTGGTCTCCGTGCAGGGCTCCCTCGCCATGTACGCGATCCACCGGTTCGGCTCCGAGGAGCAGAAGCAGCGGTGGCTGCCCGGCATGGCGGCCGGCGAGACCATCGGCTGCTTCGGTCTCACCGAGCCCGACCACGGCTCGGACCCGTCCGGGATGCGTACGTACGCCAAGCGTGAGGGCACCGACTGGGTGCTCACCGGCCGCAAGATGTGGATCACCAACGGCTCGGTCGCGGGTGTCGCCGTGGTCTGGGCGCAGACGGACGAGGGCATCCGCGGCTTTCTCGTCCCGGCCGGCAGCCCCGGCTTCTCGGCGCCCGAGATCAAGCACAAGTGGTCGCTGCGCGCCTCGGTCACCAGCGAACTGGTCATGGACGAGGTACGGCTCCCCGCCGACGCCGTACTCCCGGAGGTCACCGGTCTGCGCGGTCCGCTCAGCTGTCTGAGCCACGCCCGGTACGGGATCGTCTGGGGCTCGATGGGGGCGGCGCGCGCCAGTTTCGAGTCGGCGCTCGACTACGCGAAGACCCGCGAACAGTTCGGCAGGCCGATCGGCGGCTTCCAGCTCACCCAGGCCAAGCTCGCCGACATGGCGCTCGAACTGCACAAGGGAATCCTGCTCGCGCACCATCTCGGCCGGCGTCTGGACGCCGGGCGACTGCTTCCCGAGCAGGTCAGCTTCGGCAAGCTCAACAATGTGCGGGAGGCGATCGAGATCTGCCGTACCTCGCGCACGATTCTCGGGGCCAACGGGATCTCGCTCGAATATCCCGTGATGCGGCACGCGACGAATCTGGAGTCGGTGCTCACCTACGAGGGCACCGTCGAGATGCATCAGCTGGTGCTGGGCAAGGCACTCACCGGTCTGGACGCCTTCCGGTGACGACGCGACCGGGCGATCCGGTGAGCGCCTCGCTCAGCTCTGGTTGAAGAAGCCGTCCCGCCCGTGGGCCTTCGACTCCCCGCTGACGATCTCGGTGTCGGCGGGGGTCAGCAGGAACACCCGGGTGGCGACCCGGTCGATCGAGCCGCGGAGACCGAAGATCAGTCCGGCGGCGAAGTCGACCACGCGCTTGGCGTCGGCGGGCTCCATGGCGGTGAGGTTCAGGATGACCGGGACACCCTCCCGGAACATCTCGCCGATGCCACGCGCGTCCCGGAAGCTCTCCGGCGAGACGGTGGCGATCCTGCGCTCCTGTTCGGGAGCGGCCTCGGCGGCGATCCGCACCCGCGGATCGGTCTTCCAGGTGTCGTTGCTCTCGGCACCCTCGGAGTACTCGTCGTCGTAGTAACGCTCGTCGTTGTCCTCAACGAGGCCCAGCCAGGCACTCGCCTTGCGCACCGATCCCATGGACGCCTCCTTTCACCGCGGTCGCTTGTGGTTCCGCATCCCTATGGTTGTCCATGATGCGGATTGCGCGCCAAGTGGATTGTCGCCACGCAGGGGATTCGTGACGGTACTGGTGCAGAAGATATGGCGATTCGTCAGGTTTCTTCCTGTGTACGGGGCCTGACGTAATGAAAATATGAACGTCCAGCCAGACGGGTGACGGTGGGGACGTACGGGTGAACCGGACCGCTCGCCACGACGCCCGGCGCACCGCCCGACGACACCTGGGGGACCGTCGTGTTCGGAATTGTGAGGCCATGCAGCCATCGACTCTCGGAAGGACTCAGAACGGAGTGGATGGCTCATCTGTGCGGGCTGTGCCTGGCACTTCGCTCGGACCACGGACAGTTCTCCCGCATCGTCACCAACTATGACGGCCTGATCGTCTCCGTTCTGACGGAGGCTCAGGCCGAGCGCAGCACCGGATGGCGCCGTACAGCTGGCCCCTGCCCACTTCGCGGGATGCGAACCGCTCCGGTCGCGAAAGGCGAAGGAGCACGCCTTGCCGCGGCCGTGTCGCTGGTGCTCGCCTCCGCGAAGGTACGGGACCACGTCGCCGACGGGGACGGGGTGTTGAAGCGGCGGCCGGTGGCGCTCGCCGCCCGCCGGATCGCCGGCGGCTGGGACCGCGCGGGGGCGCGTACCGGCGCGGAGCTGGGTTTCGACACGGCGGTGCTCGTCGACGCGGTCGACCGGCAGACCGGCATCGAGGCCGTCGCCGGGCCGGGCACCTCGCTGCTCACCGTCACCGAGCCGACCGAGACGGCGACGGCCGCCGCGTTCGCGCACACCGCCGTACTCGCGGGCCGGCCGGGCAACATGGCGCCGCTCGCCGAGGCGGGCCGGCTCTTCGGGCGTCTCGCGCATCTGCTGGACGCCGTGGAGGACCGGGGAACTGACGCCGCGTCGGGCGCCTGGAACCCGCTCACGGCGACCGGCACCTCGCTCGCCGAGGCGCGCCGGCTCGCGGACGACGCGCTGCACGGCATCCGGCTGGCGCTGCGCGACGCGGAGTTCGTCGACGACAAGCTGGCGCACGTGCTGCTGGCGCACGAGCTGAGCACCTCCGTCGACCGCGCCTTCGGGACGTCCTCCTGCTCGCACCAGGGGCAGGCGAGCGCGGGGGAGGGGAATCCGTACGCAGGGCAGGGCGGGAGCCCGTACGGGGCGAACAATCCGTACGGGGGCGGGAATCCGTACGGCGGCCAGGGCGGCGGCAATCCCTACGGCGGCGGGGACCCCGGCGGGCCCGGTGGCCCTCGCGGCCCCCGCGACCTCGGCCCCAACCCCTCGCACGAGCCGCCCCCGCCGCCGAAGCGGCGCGGCTTCTGGGCCGGCTGCGCGGTGGCGATCGGTCTCTGCTGCACCTGCCGGCTCTGCTGTGCCAAGGAGTACGAGGGTCCGTGGTCGCGCAAGAAGCGTGAGGGCTGCTGCCGGGACTGCGACTGCGACTGCTGCGACTGCGGCTGCGACTGCTGAGTCCACTTCCGGCCGCCGGGCCCCGTCCGGCCGCCGAGTTCCTTCCGGCTACCCGGAAGGGCGAATTCCGGCCGTCTCCGCTCCTCCGCCCCGGCGGAGGAGCGGATTCTCGGTCTCCACCGGGTCTCCGTGGCCCGGGAGCGGCCCCGGACCGGGTCGCGCGGACCGGGTTTGTCCCACCATGTGGGCAACGCGGAAGCCGTGTCGACGGGGCGATTTCAAGGCACTTCAGCGGTATTCCGGCTGGTGCGACGGTCCGGTGCTGGCCGAAAGGCGCCCTTGCGTGGCCAGTTGGCTCATCCAATACTCCCCTCACAGCGCTTGTCAGGGGCACGGCATATCCGGAATCCGGACGTGTCCCCGACTGCGCCTCACGGGCCGGACCACCCCAATTCGGCCCCAGATTCCTTCGGAGGAACCAACGTGAGGATCAAGCGCACCACCCCCCGCAGTGGTATCGCGAGACGTACGCGTCTGCTCGCCATCACCACTGGTCTCGTGGCCGCAGCAGCGCTCGCCGCCCCGACGGCGATCGCCGACACGCCCCAGACCTTCAGTGCGACCCAGCTCACGGCGGCGAGCGACGCCATCCTGGGTGCCGACGTGGCGGGCACCGCCTGGTACGTCGACAAGACGACGAACGCCCTCGTCGTCGAGGCGGACTCCACCGTCAGCAAGGCGGAGATCGCCGAGATCAAGCGCGAGGCGGGTGCCAACGCCGGCGCCGTGCAGATCAAGCGGACGCCCGGCAAGCTCTCCAAGCTCCTCTCCGGCGGCGACGCGATCTACTCGCCCACCGGACGCTGCTCGGCCGGGTTCAACGTACGCAGCGGCAGCACCGACTACTTCCTGACCGCCGGTCACTGCACCGAGGGCAACCCGAACTGGTACACCAACTCGGCGCGCACCACCCTCATCGGTCCGACGGCGGGCTCCAGCTTCCCGGGCAACGACTACGGCATCGTGCGCTACTCCAACGCCTCGGTCCCGCGCCCCGGCACCGTCGGCAGCATCGACATCACCAGCGCGGCCAACGCCACCGTGGGCATGTCGGTCACCCGTCGCGGCTCCACGACCGGTACCCACAGCGGTAGCGTCCAGGGCCTCAACGCCACGGTCAACTACGGCGGCGGCGACGTCGTCTCCGGTCTGATCCGGACCAACGTCTGCGCCGAGCCCGGCGACAGCGGCGGCCCGCTCTACTCGGGCAGCCGCGCGATCGGCCTCACCTCGGGCGGCAGCGGCAACTGCTCCTCCGGCGGTACGACGTACTTCCAGCCGGTCGTCGAAGCGCTGAACGCGTACGGCGTCAGCATCACCTGAGCACCACCCCCGCACTGAGCTGAGACGAGTCCCCGCCCGAGAGCTCCGGGCGGGGACTCGACGCGTTTCCGGGACGAACTCCCGCACTAGGGGGTCGATTTCAAGACAGGACTAGTCCTCACCCGCTGCCGAACCGTTGATTGCACCGAGTGTTTACGAATGGAACGGCCCGGCTCTGACCTCCGCACGTGAACGGGGCGGGAGGGAAATGAACCCGTCATGTGCACGTCCTGAAGTCGACCTTGTGTGCTACTGGCGAGTTTAGGAATAGTGGGCGCCTCGTCCTCCGTGTCACCGCACCCCACATGCGATGACGCGGCCCCCACAGGAGGTACCAGTTGAAGCACCGACGCATTTCCAGGAAGCGCGCGGCGATAGCCGGTAGCGCCGTCGCGGCCATGGCAGTGGCCGGGATTTCCTTCCAGACTGCGAACGCCAGTGAGGACACCGGCACGACAACGGTGAAGACACTGTCGGCGCCGGCGGCCGGAAAGCTCGCATCGACCCTCGTCGGCGACCTCGGCGGCGACACGGCCGGTTCGTACTACGACAGCAAGACCAAGGCCCTGGTCGTCAACGTCGTCGACGGCAAGGCCGCCGAGACCGTGCGCGAGGCGGGTGCCAAGGCGAAGGTCGTGGCGCACTCCCTCGTCGAGCTGAAGGACGCCCGCGGCTCCCTCACGGGCAAGGCGAGCACTCCCGGCACGGCCGTGGCCGTCGACCCGGTGTCGAACAAGGTCGTCGTCACGGCGGACAGCACGGTCAAGGGTGCCGCGCTGACCAAGCTCACCAAGGCCGTGGAGAAGCTGGGCGCCAAGGCCGAACTGAAGAAGACCGCCGGGGAGTTCAAGAAGTTCATCGCCGGCGGCGAGGCCATCCACTCCGGTGGTGGCCGCTGCTCCCTCGGCTTCAACGTGACGGTGGGCGGCGCGCCGCACTTCATCACGGCCGGCCACTGCGGCACGGCGGGCAGCTCGTGGTCCGACTCCGCCGGCGGCGCCGAGATCGGCTCCATGGTCGACTCGCAGTTCCCGGGCAACGACTTCGCCCTTGTCGAGTACACCGGTTCGACGGACGCCCCGAGCGCCGTCGACCTGTACGACGGCAGCACGCAGGAGATCACGGAGGCCGGTGACGCCACCGTCGGCCAGGCGGTCTCGCGCAGCGGCTCCACCACCCAGGTGCACGACGGTGAGGTCACCGCGCTCGACGCCACCGTGGACTACGGAGGCGGCGACGTCGTCGAGGGCCTCATCCAGACCACGGTCTGCGCCGAGCCCGGCGACAGCGGCGGCTCGCTCTTCGCGGGTACCACCGCGCTGGGTCTGACCTCGGGCGGCAGCGGCGACTGCTCCTCGGGCGGTGAGACGTTCTTCCAGCCGGTGCCGGAGGCGCTCGCGGCATTCGGTGCCACGATCGGCTGACGGAAGCCGACGGCCGGTTGACAACCGGTTGACGGTCGGCTGACCGTACGGAATCACAGAGCCCGGCCCGCCGTGATCGGCGGGCCGGGCTTTCCGCTGCCCCGAGGCTCCTCGGTGCCGTTACGGCGCCACCGAGGACCCTCCCGGGGACCCCGGGGCGGCCGGCTCGTCCGGGGTGTTCGGGGTGTCCGGGGTGTCCGGGGTGTCCGGGGTGTCCGGCCGGGTGTCCTCGTGCGGGGCCAACCCCGGCCCCCTGCCCTTGCCGCGCAGCACCGCCATCGCCAGCGTGAGGGCCGTCCCCACCACGGCCCACGCGGAGAGCACCAGCAGCGGCCCGGTGACCGCGTTGCCGTGGAAGTACGCGATCGAGCGGGCCACCCAGGTGCCCGCGCCCGGTGGCAGGGCGGGGCCGATCGACCGCCAGAAGTCCGGCAGCAGCGGGAGCGGGAAGGCGCCGCCCGCGCTCGGATTGCCCGCGACGACGATCAGCAGGATCGCCAGGCCGATGCCGACGATCCCGAAGACGGCCTGAAGCGCCAGGGTGGCCGCGCCGACCGCGAAGACGGTGAGCGCGCCGAGCCCCCACAGCCCCAGGACGCTGCCCGGCAGCGCGCCAAGGATCGGGCCGGCGACGACCGCGCCGAGGAGCCCGGAGAGCACGGCGTACAGACCCGTGACCACCAGCCGGATCACCGCCCGGCGGCCGTTGGCGGGCCGGGAGCCGGCGCTGATCGCGAGGATCGCCGCGCACAGATAGCCGCCGACGCACCAGCCGACGACCAGATAGAAGGAGGAGAGGCCGTCGGCGTCGCTCCCGGAGGCGGGCGCGACGTCGTCGACCGCGAGGGACCGCTGCTGCTGTCTCTCGACCTCTCCGAAGATCCTCAGCAGCAGCTGGGTCTCGGTCGACCCCTGACCGGAGGCGACCAGCAGTGTGTCCTGGGCCGACCGGGGGTCGACCACGAGGGCGGCGTCGATGTCCCGGTTCAGCATCTGCCGGCGCGCGGTCGTCTCGTCGGTGAGCGTGCGCGGGTCGAGGGGGCCGCCCGGCAGCCTCCGCAGTTCGGCGGCCAGCCGGTCCGCGATCTGCTGGGGCGCGACCACGGCGACCTTCACGTCCTTCGCCCTGGGGCTGTGCAGCGCTCCGACGTAGGAGGCGATGAACAGCATCTGGAGCACCAGTACGCCGGTCACGAGCAGCGCGGCCCGTACGGTGACGGCCCCCCGTACCTCGTCGGCGAAAGTCGTGCCTTCGCGAGTCATGGCCCCACGCTCCGGCGCACCCGGTGTTCCCGCAGGTGGGGAGGGTCTGAATGGCTGACGGGCCATGATGTCGCACAAACGTTCGATACTCTCTATGGTGGGAGCGGGGGAGGTGGAACGGATCGATCAGGAGGTGCGGATGACCGGGTTCACGCATCTCCATACCGTCTCGGGGTTCTCCCTGCGGTACGGGGCCTCCCACCCCGAACAGCTCGCCAGGAGCGCCGCCGCGCGTGACATGGGCGCCCTCGCCCTGACCGACCGCGACACCCTCGGCGGCGCCGTCCGCTTCGCCGAGGCGTGCGAGGAGACGGGGATCAGACCGCTGTTCGGGGTGGAGCTCGCGGTGGCCGAACCGGCGGGTGGCGCCGCCGGTCCGGCCGTACGGCGGCGTACCCCGGTGCGCGGCGGCGCCTTCATCGACGAGTCCGCGCCCCGTACCGTCTTCCTCGCCCGCGACGGCGCCGCCGGCTGGGCCGACCTGTGCCGGCTCGTCACCACCGCGCACGCCGCCGGGCACAGCGGCCCGCTGCTCCCCTGGCGGGACAACCACGGCGCGGGCGTCGCCGTACTCCTCGGCCCCGACTCCGGCATCGGCCGGGCGCTGGCCGCCGGCCGGACCGGCGACGCCGCCCGGCTGCTCGCCTCCTGGCGGGAGATCTACGGCGACGCCCTGCGTCTGGAGGTCGTCCACCACGGCCGGCAGGGCACCGGGCCGGGATCGCTGCGGCACGCGGCCCGTACGCTCGGCTTCGCCGTCGAGCACGGCGTACGGGCCGTGCTCGGCAACGCCGTACGCTACGCCGACCCCGGCCAGGGCCCGGTCGCCGATGTCCTCGACGCGGCCCGCAGGCTGGTGCCCATCGATCCGCGCAAGGCGCTGGACAGCGGGGAGCGCTGGCTGAAGGATCCGGCGGCGATGGCCCGTACCGCCGAGCTGGTGGCCGAGTCGGCCGGGCTCGGGCCGGGCACCGCGCGCCGGCTGCTGGCCATGACCCGGGAGACGGCCGAGAGCTGCCGGGTCGACCCCAGGGGGGATCTCGGTCTCGGCGCCGTCCACTTCCCCGAGCCGAGACTGGTCGGCGCGGACCGGCGGACCGCCGCGCGGGTGCTCCGGTCGCGGGTGACCGCCGGCCTGGTGCGGCGCGGCTACGACCGGGACGTGGAGTACTGGCGGCGGGCGGAGGCCGAGCTGGGCACGATCGAACGGCTCGGCTACCCCTCGTACTTCCTCACCGTCGCCCAAGTGGTGGACGACATACGGGAGATGGGCATCCGGGTCGCGGCGCGCGGCTCCGGGGCCGGCTCGCTGGTCAACCATCTGCTGGGGATCGCGCACGCGGACCCGGTCGAGCACGGACTGCTGATGGAACGTTTCCTCAATGAGCGCAGACTCACCGATCCGAAAGGAAAGTTCGAACTGCCGGACATCGACATCGACGTCGAGTCCGCCCGGCGGCTGGAGGTCTACCGGGCGATCCTCGACCGCTTCGGCCCCGAGCGGGTCGCCGCCGTCGCCATGCCGGAGACCTACCGGGTCCGGCACGCCGTACGCGACGTGGGCGCCGCCCTGTCCATGGACCCGGCCGAGATCGACCGGATCGCCAAGTCCTTCCCGCACATCCGGGCCCGCGACGCCCGCGCGGCGATGGACGAACTGCCCGAACTGCGCGAGGTGGCCAAGGAGTCACGGCAGGAGGGGACCAGGCACGGCCGGCTGTGGGACCTGGTGGAGGCGCTGGACGCGCTGCCGCGCGGAATCGCCATGCACCCCTGCGGCGTGCTGCTCTCCGACGCCTCGCTGCTGCGCCGTACACCGACCGTGCCCACCAGCGGTGAGAGCTTCCCCATGTCCCAGTTCGACAAGGAGGACGTCGAGAAGATGGGGCTGCTTAAACTCGATGTGCTGGGTGTGCGGATGCAGTCGGCGATGGCGCACGCGGTCGCCGAGATCGGGCGCGCCACGGGAACGACGCCGGACATCGACGATCCGGCGCAGGTGCCGGCGGGCGACCCGGAGACGTACCACCTCATCCGCTCCGCCGAGACCCTGGGCTGCTTCCAGATCGAGTCGCCCGGCCAGCGCGATCTGGTCGGCAGGCTCCAGCCCGCCACCTTCCACGACCTGGTGGTCGACATCTCGCTCTTCCGGCCCGGTCCCGTCGCCGCCGACATGGTGCGGCCCTTCATCGAGGCCCGGCACGGCCGCGCGCCGATCCGCTATCCGCACGACGATCTGGAGGAGGCGCTGCGCGAGACGTACGGCGTGGTCGTCTTCCACGAGCAGATCATCAAGATGGTCGACACCATGACCGGCTGCGGCCTGGAGGAGGCGGACAAGATACGCAGAGGGCTCTCCCATCCCGAGTCGCAGGCGAGGATCAAGGTCTGGTTCGAGGAGGAGACCGGGAGGAAGGGGTACAGCCCCGAAGTCACCGCCCGCGCCTGGGAGATCATCGAGGCCTTCGGGTCGTACGGCTTCTGCAAGGCGCACGCCGTCGCCTTCGCCGTGCCGACGTACCAGTCGGCCTGGCTCAAGGCGCACCATCCGGCGGCGTTCCTCGCCGGGCTGCTGACGCACGACCCCGGCATGTATCCGAAGCGGCTGCTGCTGGCGGACGCGCGGCGGCGCGGGGTGCCGGTGCTGCCGCTGGACGTGAACCGGTCGGCGGCGGTCCATCGAATCGAACTGGTGTCCGGTGAGGGTGGTGACACCTGGGGGGTGCGGCTCGCGTTCTCCGATGTCCACGGCATCAGCGAGGCGGAGACCGCGCGGATCGAGGCCGGCCGGCCCTACACCTCGCTGCTGGACTTCTGGCAGCGCGCCAGGCCCGGCCGCCCGGTCGCCGAACGGCTGGCGCAGGTGGGCGCGTTGGACGGATTCGGCGCCAACCGGCGGGATCTGCTGCTGCATCTGTCGGAACTGCACGGCGCCACCCGGCGCGCGGGCGCCCATGGGGACCAACTCCCCCTGGAAGGAGGGCGGCGGACGGCTCCCGCGGGGCTGCCCGACCTGGGCGACGCGGAGCGGCTGAGCGCCGAGCTGGGCGTCCTCGGCATGGACGCGTCCCGCCATCTGATGGCGGACCACTACCCGTTCCTGAAGGAGCTGGGCGTGCTGTCGGCCAAACGGCTGCGGGAGGCGCCGCACGGCGCCACCGTCCTGGTCGCGGGCGCCAAGGTGGCCACCCAGACCCCGCCGATCCGCTCCGGCAAGCGGGTCATCTTCACGACGCTGGACGACGGTACGGGCCTGGTCGACCTCGCCTTCTTCGACGACAGCCACGAGGCGTGCGCGCACACCGTGTTCCACTCCTGGCTGCTGCTGGTGCGCGGGGTGGTGCAGCGGCGCGGCGCGCGGAGCCTGAGCGTGGTCGGCGCGGCGGCCTGGAATCTGGCGGAGCTGGTCGAACTCCGGGAGAAGGGCGGCCTGGAGGCCGTCGCCGCCGCGCTCGACGCGCCGCCGCCGGGACCGGATCCCGGGAGCACGGCGGACAACGGGCGGCGTATCGAGATGCCCACGGGTTACGCGATGAACCCCTGGGCCGATCTCCAGCCACCCGGTGAAGGCATGCCCACCGGAAGGAAGTTCTGGCACGCGAGCCCGGGGAGCGCGGGATGATCCTCTGTGTACGGTTCCACCGGTTCCACCACGAGGCCGAGACCGGGACCGGGATCGAGGCCGCGCTGCCCGCCCTGCTCGGGCTGATCGAGGACCTCAGCCCGGTCGTCCAGGCGCTGCCACCGGACTCCGCGCTCGTCGATGTGCGCGGCGCCGAGCGGTACTTCGGGCAGGACGCGGCCCAGATCGCCGCCGTCCTGCGGGTACGGGCGCTCGCCCATGTCGGGGCCGGCTGCGCGATCGGCGTCGCCGCCACCCCGATGCTCGCCAGGATGGCCGCGCGCGCGGCGGCGCCGGGCACCACGCTGACGGTGCCGGACGAGCCGCGGGCGGTCGCGGAGTTCCTGGGGCCGCTGCCGGTCGCCGCGCTGCCGGGGGTCGGCGCGGCGACCGCCCGTACGCTCCGCTCGTACGGACTGGGCACCGTCGGCAGGGCGGCGGCCGTACCGCTGTCGACACTCCAGCGGGTCGCCGGGGTGCGGACGGGGCGCGAGGTGTACGAGAGGGCCCACGGCATCGACCGTACGAGGGTCGTCCCGAACGCGTCCGCCCGCTCGCTCGCCGCCGAACGGACCTTCCCGTACGACGAGTTGGACCAGAGCCGGCACCGGGCGGCGCTGCTGTCGATCACCGAGGAGCTGGGCGGCCGGATGCGGACCGAGGGGCAGGTGTGCCGCTCCCTGACCCTCACGGTGCGCTACGCCGACCGGTCCACGACCACCCGTACCCGGGCGCTGCGCGAATCCACCGCGCACTCCGTCGCCCTCGTCGCCGCCGCCTACCGGATCCACGACTCGCTCGGGCTCCAGCGGGCCCGGGTACGGGGTCTGTCGCTGCGCGCCGAGGGGCTGGCCCCGGCCGAACGGGCCACCCGTCAGCTCACGTTCGACCCCGTGGACGACCGGGCGCGCCGGATCGAGGCGGTGGCGGACCGGGCCCGTGCCCGATTCGGCCCGCGGGCGGTCGTGCCCGGCACGCTGGCCGTACGCGCGTGACGGCGCTCCTTCGAGGACACCCCCTAGAGTTCCCGGATCACACCCGACGAGCGGAGCGGAATCGACATGCCCGACGGATGGCAGTGGGACAGCACCCTGTTCCGGGGGAGCGCCGCCCACTACGAGCGGGGCAGGCTGCCGTACGCCCCGGGTCTCGCCAGGACACTGGCCGCCGTCCTCGGTCTGGACGGGCGGGGGCGGCTGCTCGACGTCGGCTGCGGGCCGGGGACCGTGACGCTCGCCGTGGCGCCGTACGTCGCCGAGGTGATCGGTGTCGACCCGGACGAGGACATGCTGGCGCGGGCCGCGCGGCGGGCCGAGCGGCGCGGGGTGGACAACGCGCGCTGGGTGGCCGCCCGCGCGGAGGAACTGCCCGCCGGGCTGGGCGAGTTCAGGGCGGTGGTGTTCGCCCAGTCGTTCCACTGGACGGACCGGGACAAGGTCGCCGCGACCGTGCGGGAGATGCTGGTGCCGGGAGGCGCGTTCGTCCATGTCGCCGATCTGAAGGACCCGCCCGCCGCGACGGCGCCGCTGCCGCGGCCCGCCCCGCCGTACGAGCGGATCGGTGAACTGGTGCGCCGGTATCTGGGCCCCGTACGGCGCGCGGGGCGGGGGACGCTCGCGGGCGGCACGCCGGGCCGGGAGGATCTGGTCCTGGCGCGGGCCGGATTCGTGGACTTCGAGCGGCATGTGGTGCCCGCCGGGGGAGTGGCCGACCGTCCGGCGGACGAGGTCGTGGCGTGGGTGTTCTCGCGGTCCGACTCCGCGCCGCATCTCTTCGGCGACAGGCTGGCGGACTTCGAGCGGGATCTGCGCGCGCTGCTGCGGGAGGCGGCGCCCGACGGGCGTTTCGCGGAGCAGCCGCCGCCGACCGAGATCATGATCTGGCGCCGGCCGGCAGTTTTTACCGACGCGTAACTTCCCTTCCCGTTCTTACTCGTGCGTAACTTGGCATGAGCACAGCCAATTGTGTGGTCCGGGCCACAGGGCTGACAGCTATCGCCTTTTCCCCTTGAGCCGCGAGGAGATCGCTCGATGCTGCCCTGGAAACGCCTGCCCTGGAAACGCGCGTTCGGACCGCTGGCGGCACTGCTGCTGGCGGTCTCGGTCGCCACCACCGCCCCCGCCGCCGCGGCCACCCCCACCGCGACCCCGGCAACCGTCACCGCCGCCGCCGCCGCGAGCAGTGGCTGGAACAACTACTCCTGCAAGCCCTCCACCGCCCACCCCCGGCCCGTCGTCCTCGTCCACGGCACCTTCGCCAACTCCGTGGACAACTGGCTCGGTCTCGCCCCGTATCTGGTGAACCGCGGCTACTGCGTCTTCTCCCTCGACTACGGGCAGCTCCCCGGAGTGCCCTTCTTCAACGGTCTCGGCCCCATCGACAAGTCGGCCGGCCAACTGAGCGCGTACGTCGACCGGGTGCTCGCCGCCACGGGCACCTCGAAGGTCGACATCGTCGGCCACTCGCAGGGCGGCATGATGCCCCGCCACTACCTCAAGTTCCTCGGCGGGGCGGCGAAGGTGAACGCCCTGGTCGGACTCGCGCCCGACAACCACGGCACGACCCTGCTCGGTCTGACGCAGCTGCTCCCGCACTTCCCCGGCGTGGAGGACCTGCTGACCGAGAAGACCCCGGCGCTGGCCGACCAGATCGCCGGATCGGACTTCCTCACCAAGCTCAACGCGGGCGGTGACACCGTGCCCGGGGTCAAGTACACCGTCATCGCCACCCGTTACGACCAGGTGGTCACGCCGTACCGCAGTCAGTTCCTGTCCGGGCCCGGCGTACGCAACGTCACCCTCCAGGACCTGTGCGCGGTGGACCTCTCCGAGCACGTGGCGATCGGGCTGATCGACCGGATCGCGTTCCACGAGGTGGCCAACGCCCTCGATCCGGGCCGGGCCACGCCGACGACCTGCGCGTCCGTCGTGGGCTGAACACGCCTGGGCCGAGCGTGCGTTGGGCTGACCGCGCGTTGGGCCGACCGCGCGTGGGCCCCGGACCGGTGCGGTCCGGGGCCCACGCGGGGTGCGGCTCCGTCAGCGGCTGTGCCGGCCGCCGCCCGCGGGCTGGGCCCGGCGGCGGACCGTACCGAACATCACGGCCGCGCCGGCGGCGAGGATCGCCGCGCCGCCCGCCGCGATGTACGGCGTGGTGCTGTCGCCACCGGTCTCGGCCAGGTTCTCCGAACCACCCGCCGGCTGCGGCTCGGCGGCGCCGGCCTCCTTCGCCTCGGGGGCGTTGGCCCCGGACCCGGCGGCGTCCTCCGGATAGCCGCCGGCGTCCTTCGCCGTGTCCTTCACCTCGGCGGCCTTCGCCTCGCCGGGGCTGTCGCCGCCGTGCCCGCCGTGGTCGACGGTGGACTTGGCCGCGCCTTCCTCGACATCGGCCTCGGAGGGGGCGGACGCCTCGGGAGCGGCGGCCGAACCGCCGTTGTCGGCGCCGAAGACCACGTCGGAGCAGGTGTAGAACGCCTCGGGGCTGTCCGAGCGCTGCCAGATCGAATAGATCAGATGGCGGCCCGACTTGTTGGGGACGATGCCGTCGAAGACGTAAGCGCCGTTGACCAGCTTCGGGTCGGTGACCTTGGCGAACGGCTTGTCCTCCAGGTCCGACCAGTTCAGCGGCTTGGCCGGGTCGTAGCCGTCCTTGGTGATGTACAGCTCGAAGGACCCCTTGTGCGGGGCGGTGGCCTTGTAGGTGAAGGTGCGGTTGCCCGCCGTGAACGGCGACGAGGGCCAGTCGCCGCGCGGCAGGTCGAGCCCCTTGTACTTGTCACGGCCGGCCGAGCAGAGCTTGCCGTCCGGGATGATCGACTTGTGGTTGTCGGCGGCGTCCGCGATGTTGACCTCGTTCCAGTCGTAGAACGCCTGCGTCCCGCTGGACGCCACCGCCGCCTTGCAGGCGGCCGACTTCGGGCTCTCGGGTCCCTCGGCGAAGCAGGCGGACACGCGGCTGACCGGATCCGTCATCGATCCGTGGGCGGCGGCGGGAACGGCCGCGAGCCCGACGAGCGCCAGCGGCGCGACGCCCAGCACGACGATTCCGGTACTCCTGCGACGAGCGGTCATGGATCCGTACTCCTTCTGAGCGGCACAAGCGAGGGGGCGCGGAGCGGGACGAACTCCCGGCGGCGTGACCTCCGTTGCACACGGCGCCACCGGTGTCGTCCCGCTCCGGCCCTCAGCAAGCTAGCCCCTCGAAACCCCGGAACGGCCTGCTGGGACGGGGTGAAGGGGATCCTTATGGTCCGCTTAAGGCGACGCTAAGCGACCGCTGAGACTGGGCGCGGACCGGGCCGCTCCCGGTCCGTTCACGGCGTCGGCACCGTGTCCTCGAACGTCGTGCCCGCCGCGCGGTACCCGTTCACCAGTGCGCCCACCTGGGCCGGGCTGAGGACCTGGTCCTTCACATGGAGCACGTAGTCCACCTGCTGGTCGTACGAGCGCGGCGTGGTGCTGGTCTGGCCCGCGAGATCGATCAGCCACTGGTTGAAGTTGATCGACATCGGCCGCTCCGGCAGATACGCCGCCCCGTGCGTGCCGAAGTGCTGCCCGTCGACGTAGTACGTGATGGCGTTGTTGTCGATGGTCACCACCAGGTCGTGCCAGCCCGCGTAGCTCTGCCGGACCTCGCTGTGCTGGTTGACGGCCTCCCACGGGTCGGGGCGGTAGGTCTCCCAGGAGGTGGTGTAGAGGATGTTGGCGGGCTCGCCCCAGCCGCCGTTCGGCAGATACTCGAAGTCGTACTCCGCGTAGTCGTCCGCCATCGGCGCCTTCAGGTCGTTGATGGTGAAGAACGTCTGGACGAGACGGTCGCCGTCCGGGCCCGACCTGGGCGCGTCGCTGAACTTCACGCGCGCCGCGTACGTCCCGTTGCGGAACTTCATCGACCGGGTGAGGATCTCCGTCTGCTCCGTGGAAGCGGCCGTCCCGGCGGTCGAAGTCTCCAGGTTCATCACCGAGTTGCCGCTCTGACTGGCGAACGTGACGTTCTCCGGAACCCAGTTGGCGCCGGGCACCCCCGGACCGCCGGAGTTCGCGCGGACGCTCCAGCCGTTCGCGGTGATCCTCGGGTCGCTGTGGCCGCTGTAGTTGAAGTCGTCGAACAGGGTGGGACCGTCGGCGGGTTCGGTCGGGTCGGTCGGATCCGTGGGATCGGTCGGGCCGTTGCCGCCGGGTGCCTCGCCCCAGACCGTCGCGCCGCCGATGTGCGCCGTGATCCGGGACCAGTCGCCGTACGTGGCCCGCTCCCGGCCGAAGGAGTAGTCGTCGCTCTGCCCCAGCGGCTGCCAGTTCGACTGGTGGAAGCGCAGTTGCATGTCCCCGGTGTCCGCGCCGGGGGCCAGGCTGCCCGCCCCCGCCGTGAACGAGATCTCCAGATACCGGTCGGCGGTGGCGGTCGGGTTGGCCGGTGTCCCGAAGGTGCCGGTGATGTTGGCGCAGCCCTTCACCGCCCAGGAGCAGGCGAACCGGTAGGCGGCGGACGCCGAATCGGCCTTGAAGTAGTACCGCAGCTTGACGTCGCTCAGCCGTACGGCGGCGCTGCCGTTGTTGCGCACCTTCAGCCAGGGTTCGCTCTGGTCGGCGGTCGCCCCGGCGGCGCTCGTACGGTACTGGACGACGAGCCCGTCGGCCGTCGGCGCGGCGCCGGCGGACGCGGGCATCGCCGCCAGCGCCGTACAGCTCAGGGCCACCGTGGCGGCGGCGGCGGCTGCCGCGCGGACGCGGCTCTTGGCGAGTTTCCTCATCGGACGCATGGGGTGTTCCTCTCCGGAACGGTGGTGGGGGAGGGAGGGACTACGGACGGGGTGGCGCCGTACCTGCGGGGATGGTCATGAGGGACCGTGGGGTGAGCGGGCGGTAGGGAACGCCGAGGGCGTCCAGCCGGGCGGTGTGCCGGCGCAGCCGCTCGACGAAACCGGCCCAGTCACTGCGCCCGCCGGACCAGGCGCGGTCGGCGAGGGCGCACAGACGGGGGTAGCTGAGGTACTCGATCCGGTCGGGAGTCTTCACATACTCGGTCCACAACTGCGCCTGGGTACCGAGGACTTGGGCGGTCTCCTCGGTCTCCCAGTCGCCCGGCACCGGTTCGTTCCCGTGGACCGCCCGCAGCCCGACCGGGTCGCCGGGCTGACCGAGCGGCTCGCACGGTTCGGCGGACTGGGCGTAGTCGAGATAGGTGGCCCGGTGGTGGGCGGTCACGACCCGGTGGCCGCGCCGGGCGGCGGCCAGGGCGTGCGCCGGGTCGCGCCAGGTCATCACCGTGAAGTCCAGGGGCAGTTCGGTCCCCGTCTCGGCCCAGCCGACGGGCTTTCGGCCCCGCTCCACCAGGAACGCGCCGATCCGGCCCATGAACCAGCCGTGCAGCGCCGCCGGTCCGTCCAGCCCTTCGGCCGCCGCGCGGGCACGCGCCACCGGACTGTTCTCCCACTCGGTGGTCGGGCACTCCTCGCCGCCGATATGGATGTACGGGGACGGGAAGACGTCCATGACCTCCTCCAGCACCGCCCGGCAGAAGTCGAGCGCCCCGTCGTGCACGCCGAGCACGGTGTCGCAGACGCCCCATCTGGTCCATACGTCGAGCTGCCGCTCCGGGTGGTTGCCCAGCTCGGGGTAGGCGGCGAGGGCCGCGCGCACATGGCCGGGCATCTCGATCTCCGGCACGACGCTCACCCCGCGCTGCGCCGCGTAGCTCACCAGGGCGCGCAGTTCCGCCTTGGTGTACGTCCCCGAGTGCGGGACGCCGTCGAAGCTGTCGCCGCCCTCGCCCGGCGGCCAGGCCATCGACTGGCTCCGGTGGCCGCCGACCGAGGTCAGCCGGGGGTAGGCGTCGACCGGCATGCGCCAGCCCTGGTCGTCAGTGAGATGCAGATGCAGGGTGTTGAGCTTGTGGAACGCCAGCAGGTCCACATATCTGCGCAGGTACGACACGGGCTGGAAGTGCCGGGCGACATCCAGCATCGCCCCGCGCCAGGGGTGGGTGGGCAGATCGCTGATCTCGACGCAGGGCAGCTCCCAGGAGCCGCCCCGCTCCTGGCCCGACAGGGCCTCGGCGGGCAGCAGTTGGCGGATCGTCTGGACGCCGCGCAGCAGACCGGTGGGCTGTGCCGCGCGCAGCAGCAGTGCCTGCGGGCCGACGGTGATCCCGTACCCCTCCTCGCCGAGACCGCTGAGCTGGTGATCGAGCGTCAGCACGATCCGGCCGTCGGGCGAGGAGGTGAGCGGCAGTCCGGTGACCGGGGTGAGCAGGGTGCGCAGCAGGTCCGACGCCGCCTCCGTACCGGGCAGGGAGCGCAGGGTGGTGCGCCGGTCGAGGGTGAACCGGCCGGGGCGGGGCGAGACCTTGCGGGGCCGGGGGACGAGGGCGGGTTCGGGGTGTGACGCTGACACGGCGGTGGCCTCCGGGAGTTCGGATCTCGGAAAGGTGCGTGGGCGGTGCCGAGGGTCGCTCCGCGCGGCTCAGCCCTTCACGGCGCCGGCCGCGAAGCCGGAGGTGACATGGCGCTGGAGCAGCAGGAAGATCACCAGTGCGGGCAGGGCGAAGAGTGTGGAGGCAGCCATGGTGGCGCCCCAGTCGGTGCCGAAGGTGTTCTGGAAGGACGACAGCCAGACCGGCAGGGTGCGGTTGTCCTGCTCCTTGATGATCAGGAAGTTGGCGTAGGCGAACTCGTTCCACGCGGTGATGAAGCCGAAGAGCGAGGTCGCCAGCAGACCGGGCATCAGCAGCGGCAGGGCCACCCGCCGGAACGCGCCGGTCCGGGTGCAGCCGTCGACCTGCGCCGCCTCCTCCAGCTCGGGCGGGATGGTCCCGATGAAGCCCCGGAGCACCACGATCGTGAACGGCAGCGTGATCATGAAGTAGACCAGGGTCAGGGTCGGCAGCCGGTCGAGCATGTCGGTGTCACGGGAGATGATGTAGATGGGGATGATCAGCGATTCCCAGGGCGCCATCTGCGCGATGAAGACCATCAGCATGAACTGCCGCCGGCCCTTCCATCTCATCCGGGCGACGGCGAACGCCGCCCCGAGCGCCACCAGGAGCGACAGCAGCACCGCGCCGAGCGTGACCAGGACGCTGTTGCGCCAGAAGAGTTCGAAGCCGTCGGCCGCCACGGCTCTGCGGAAGTGGTCCAGCGTCCAGCTGCCCGGTACCAGTTGGGGATCGGCCGACTGGATGTCCCGGGACGGCTTGAACGCGGTCGAGACCATCCAGTACACGGGGAACAGACACACCACGACGGTCACCACGGCGGCGGCGTTCAGCGGAATCCGGCGGACTCGCGGACGTAGCAAGGTCATCGTGACTCGTCCTCCTGGCGGAGCATCTGACGGAAGTAGAGGACGAGCACCCCGGACATCAGCACCACGGTGAGCATCGAGGCCGCCGAGCCCAGGTCGTAGCGCTGGCTGGAGAGCGCCGTCTGGACCGCGTACACGGGCAGGATCGTGGTGGCGTCGCCCGGCCCGCCACGGGTCATCACCCAGATCTGGACGAACGCCTTGAACGTCCAGATCACCTCCAGCGAGAACACCAGCAGGAAGATCGGCCGGAGCATCGGGAAGGTGACCGAGCGGAAGATCCGGGTGCCCGAGGCCCCGTCCAGCCGGGCCGACTCGTACAGCTCGGTGGGGACGGTGGTGAGCGCCGAGTAGAGGGTGATCGCGGCGAACGGCACGGACTGCCAGACGATCAGCAGGACGAGGATCGCGAAGGCGGCGGTGCCGTTGGCGAACCACGGATAGCGGTCGAACGAGCCGAAGCCCAGGGAGGTCAGAGCCCAGTTGACGATGCCGAACTCGGAGTGGAACAGCCACTGGAACACGGTGGTGGCCGCGACGACCGGCATCGCCCAGGCGAGCACCAGCGCGCTGAGGACCACCGTGCGGCCCGCCTTGGCCAGCCGTTCGGTCATCAGCGCGACCAGTGTGGCGAGCACCATGATCAGGACGACGTTGAAGGCCATGAAGAGGAAGGTGCGGCCGACCACGTCCCAGAACCGCGGGTCGGACAGCAGCGTCCGGTAGTTCCGCAGCCCGACGAACTCCGCGTCGCCGGTGATGAGCTGGCGCAGTCCGAAATCCTGGAGGGAGATCAGCACGGCCCGCAGCAGCGGATAGACGAGCAGATACAGCATGCCGCCGATCGCGGGTGCGATCAGGGTGTACGGCCAGAGGCTGTGCGACGGGCGGGAGCGCCGCCGCTTCGGCGGTCCGGCCGGGGGGCCGGGGGCGGGTCGGTGCTGGGGGGTGCGTGGTGCGGTCCGCTCATGGATGACCGGCACGGCACGCCTCCTCTCGATGGAGTACCTCGGTGGGGCGGCTCTCGGTGGCACATCGCCCTGAGGAGTCAGGAGCGTCAGGAGTTGGCGTTCATGGCCCTGGTGATGTCCTGCGACGCCTTCGCCGCCTCCCGCGCGGCATCACCGCCGATGAGGACCGCGGTCATGTAGTCCTTGATCGGGTTCTCGGCCTCCACCGCCGCCCAGCCGGGGGTGTTGGGCGTCGCGTGCCCGTTCGCCGCCCCGACCGCCATCGCGGCGGCGCCCGGGTCGTCGGCCACGGCCGACGCCAGCGTGGTCCGGTTCGGCACATAGCTCATGGCCACGGCGAGCTTCTTCTGCCAGGTGTCGCCGGTCAGTTCCTTGACGAACGTCAGCGCCTCGTCCGGGTCGCCGGCCGCGGCCGGGATCACCAGATCGGAGCCGCCGGTGAAGACGGCGCCCGGAGCGGCGGCGGTCTTGCCGGGGATCGGGAAGAAGCCCAGTTTCCCCTTGAGCCGGGGGTTGTTCTCGACGACGGCTCCGGCCAGGCCCGGGGTGGCGAGGATCTGGGCCACCTGGCCCTTCGCCATCACCTCGGCCTGCGGCGGATCGTCCTCGTCGGAGTCCTTGGGGCCCTTGCCGAGCGCCTGGAGCCGCTGGTAGAACTCCATGCCGCGCAGGGCCTCGGGCGTGTCCAGCGCGCCCTTCCACCTGCCGCCGGACTCGGTGGCGAAGTCGCCGCCCTCGTCCCAGATGAAGCCGCCCAGCGCGTACCACAGCTGGCCGGGCAGATAAATGCCCTGCGTATCGCCCTTGTTGAGCTTGGTGGTCGCCTCGATCCACTGCTCGCGGGTCTTGATCGACGCGGCGTCGACGCCCGCCGCCTCGAAGAGGTCGGTGCGGTAGACGACGACGCGGTTCGCCGCGTAGTACGGGACGCCGTACTGCTTCCCCTCGTACGCACCGGGCTCGGCGAGTCCCTTCAGCCAGTCCTCGCCCTTCAACTCGGCCTTGCTGTCACTGAGATCGAGTAGTCCGCCGCTCGACGCGAACTGCGCCACCTGGGTGTTGCCCACCTCGATCACATCGGGCGCGTCGTTGCTGGCGAGGGCGGCGGTGATCTTCTCGCCGATGCCGTCCCACTCCTGGATCTGGACCTTGGCCCGGATCTTGGGGTGCGCGGCCTCGAAGTCCGTCACGAACTCTTGCCGGAACGCGTCCGAGACGCTGTCGCGCATCAGCCAGACGTCGACCGTCGTCCGTCCGTCGCCGCTCCCGTCGGCGGAGTCGGTGGACGTACTACAGGCACTGAGCACGGCGGCCATGACCAGCACGGAGCCACCGGCGAGCAAGCGGTACTTCACGATTCACCTCGGAGAGAGCAACACCTGACCACCTGACCAGTGAGGCCCACTGGACAGCTCACCTCTTGATGCTGGATGAAGGTGGCATAGACCAATGAGACCGTCAACCCCCTGTGAAGCAACGGGATTTGGTGATCTCTCCGTACGATGAGGCGCTTTCGCTCCCCGGAGCTGCGGTTACACTTGACCTGACCAGTGAGCCGAGTTGAAGTACTGGTTGGATGAACTGGTAAGTCTGACAGCTCTGTTGAATCCGGTGGGGGACACCATGGATGCCGAGGTACCCGGGACGGTGCTCAAACGGGAGCGGGCCCGTGACGCCGTCCTGGAGCTGATCGAGTCGCGCAGCCCCGGGGACGCCATCCCGTCCGAACGCGCCCTGTGCGCGCTGCTCGAAGTGTCGCGGCCCACCGTGCGCTCCGCGATCGACGAACTGGTGGCCGCCGGGCTGCTCGTCCGCGAACACGGCCGCGGCATGTTCGTCGCCCCCGCGAAGATCACCCAGGAACTGGTCTCGGCCGACCTCACCCTGACCGTGCCACGGGCCGCCGGCACCTGGTCGAGCCGGCTGCTGGAGTTCACCACCCACCAGGCCGGCGCCCGGGTCGGCCGCAAGCTGCGGATGTCACCCGCCGAGGACATCCTGTACGTCGCCCGGCTGCGGCTGGTCGACGGCGCCCCGATGGCGATCGAGCATCTGCATCTGCGGGCCGCGCTCGCCCCCGGCCTGACGGCCCAGGAACTGGAGAGCGGCGATCTCTACGAACATCTGCGGGACACACACGGGGTGCATGTCCACGAGGCTGTCCAGGCCATCGAGCCGACGGTCGTCACCCGCGCGGAGGCGAAACTCCTCGACGTGCCCGAACTCTCCCCGGCGCTGCTCTTCGAGCGGCTGACCTCGGACACCACCGGCCGGCCCGTCGAGTACGTCCACTCGCTCTACCGGGGAGACCGCTACCGCATCGTCTCCCGGCTGACGCTCGGGCCGGCGGCGGCGGTGCCGTTGTCGGTGCCCGCCGACGGGGACGGGCACCATCCGGGCATCCCCCCGGGCGACTTCGCCCACGGGGACGCCATCACGTCATCGACCCGGGGGGACATCCAGTCGGGCGGCTGACCGGCGGGCCGCGTCCAACGGGGCCGCGCCGCGGGTCCGGCCCGCGGCCGGTCAGCCGCGCCCGCGGCCGTAGTGGCGCGCCACGGCGTGGAACGACTCCTTCGGCTCCCAGTGCCAGTCCGAATCCGGGTCGTCCGGATCGTCCTTGAGGGTCTTGGTGATGCTGTAGCTCGCCATGTCCAGATCGTGGAGCGGGTCGCCGGGGCGGTGCTGCGCGTCGGGCATGACGAAGTTGTAGATCAGCGACGCGTACAGGTTCATCGACTCGAATACGTCGAGCACATCGCTCAGGTACGCGGCCTGGGTCCGCTCGCTGCGGACCAGATCCCCCTTGATCTCGCCCTTCTCGTAGTCCACGACGTCCCACCCCATGCCGCCCGCCGCCGGGGCGCCGACATACGTGCACGAGCCGCATTCGGTGATCGCGACAGGTTTGCGGTGGCGGAGGTAGGGCGTCAACTCCGCGACGTGGTCGGCCTTTCGGGCGAAGTACGAGTAGTAGTTGACGCTCACGATGTCGAACAGGTCCCAGTCGACCCGGTCCCCGTGCGCCGCGCCGTACGTCAGCGGGCCGTGGAACACGGACCGGCCGGTCTTCGCCGCGCGCGCGATGAAGGCGGTCAGCCGGCGCTGCGCCACCTGCTTGTCGTACGTGCCCGCGAGGAGGTTCTTGATCCGCTCCAGGGCGTCGGCGCCCGGCACGATACCGGGCACATACAGGACGAACTCGCAGCCGACACTGAGATGGACGTCGGCTCCCTGACGGCGCAGCCGCTCCGCGTGCTCACCGGTCGCCGCGAGATGGTCCAGGATCTCCCGCTCGGGGCGGTCGCCGAGGCGCGGCTGGAGCCAGACGTTCAGCCCGCGCTCCGCCGCCTCCGCCGCGGTGGCCCCGAGCCGGTCGACACCGTCGCCGAAGACGGCGACGGTGTTGGCGCGCAGATCGTCCTTGACGGCCCGCAGATCAGCGCGCATCCGGTCGGCATGCCAGCTGGTCGCCGGGCTCTCACCCGTCAGGACCTCGTACATCACCCCCCGATGCGTCACACCGTCGCGGGGCCGGCCACGCCCGGGCGCCGGCTCCTCCGCCGCCCGCGCCCGCCCCGAAGCGAACGCCCCCGCCATGCCCGCGATCCCGACGGCCGCCGCCCCGCCCAGAAACCGCGCCCGGTCGATCCCGTTGGTCCCGTCGATCCTGTCGCCCCGCACCGTGTCTCCCCGTGTCCCCTGTGTGTGCCGCCCACTGTGCGGACCACTGTGCCGAGCGCGGGGGCGCCGGGGCTTCGGCCGAAGGTCTACGGGGCGGTGACCTTGGTAGCGGCGGGGCGGGTCAGCCGATCCAGCGGTAGCGGCGCTCGGGGCGGCCCGTACCGCCGTACCGGAGGGTGACCTCGGCCCGGCCCGTGTCGGCGAAGTACTCCAGATAGCGCCGCGCGCTCACCCGCGACAGCGCCCCCTCGTCCGCGCACTCCGTCGCCGACAGCCCCTCCGCGTGGCGCCGCAGCGTCCGCTCGACCAGCTCGGCCGTGTGCGCCGCCAGCCCCTTGGGCAGTTCACGTGAGCCCGGCGGGCGCGTACCGAAGATCTGGTCGACATCCTCCTGGCGCGCCTCGCCCAGCCGGTCGAGGCGGGTCCGCAGCGACGCCACGTGCCGCAGCTGCTCCTGGAGCGCCGACTGGTTGAACGGCTTGATCAGATAGTGCAGCGCCCCCGCCCGCAGCGCCGCGCGGATGACCCCGGCGTCCCGGGCCGCCGTGATGAACAGCGCGTCCACGCTGGTACGCGTCCGGTCCCGCTCCTCCGCCGCCCGCAGCTCGCGCAGCACGGCGATCCCGTCCATGTCGGGCAGATAGATGTCAAGAAGCACCAGGTCAGGCCGGGCCCGCTCGGCAGCGCGCAGCGCTTCGGCACCGCTGTGCGCCACGCCGACGACCTCAAACCCGTCCATCGCGGACACATAGCGGCCGTGCAGCTTCGCGACCATGAAGTCGTCGTCCACCACCAGCACTTTTGTCACGCCGTCACGCTAGGCCGCGACCGCAACGACCACAACGTCCGTTGATTCCGGAAGAGAGACAGCTTCTTAACGCGAAGGCAACATGTGGGCCACCTCACTCCCGTACCACTTGCTTCCCTGAAAGGCGGCACACGTGCGATTCCGCACTCCCCTCGCCCTCCTCGGGGCCGCGCTGCTGGTGCTGGTGGGTCCGCCGCTGCTTTCCGTGGGCAGTGGCGGCGACACCGGTACCCAGATACCCGGTCTGCGCTTCATGGTCCCGAACACACCGGGCGGCGGATACGACATCACCGCCCGCACCATGGCCAAGAACGCCGAGGACGCCGAACTCAACCACAACATCGAGGTCTTCAACCTGCCGGGAGCCGGCGGCACCGTCGGTCTCGCCCGTGCCGTCAGCGAGCACGGCAACGGCAAACTCGCCGTCTCCATGGGCCTCGGTGTCGTCGGCGCCGTACGCACCAACAACTCGCACGAAACCCTCGCCGACACGACGCCGATCGCCCGCATCAGCGAGGAGACCGACATCGTCGTCGTCGGCAAGGACTCCCCGTACAAGACGATCGACGACCTGCTCACGGCATGGAAGAAGAACCCGGCCAAGCTGCCCGTCGGCGGCGGTTCGTCGCCCGGCGGACCCGACCACCTCGCGCCCATGCTGATGGCGCGGGCCGCCGGGATCGCGCCGAAGACCGTCAACTACGTCCCCTTCGACGGCGGTGGCGAACTCCTCGCCTCCATCCTCGGCAACAAGGTCGCCTTCGGCGTCTCCGGTCTCGGCGAGTACCGCGACCAGATCGAGGCGGGCGAGCTGCGGCTGCTGGCCGTCACCGGCCCCGAGCGGACGCCCGGCATGGACGCGCCCACCCTGCGCGAGGCGGGCCTCGACACCGACTTCACCAACTGGCGCGGGGTCGTCGCGCCCCCCGGCCTCTCCGACGCCGAGCGCGACAAGCTCATCGCCTTCTTCGAGGAGCTGCACGCCTCGTCGCAGTGGAAGGACTCGCTGAAGAAGAACGGCTGGGACGACGCCTTCCTCACCGGTGAGAAATTCGGCGACTTCCTCGCCGCCGAGGACAAGCGCGTGGAATCCGTCCTGAAGGAGCTCGGACTGTGACCGCCCACCCGAACACCCCTCCCACGGAGGAGAACTCCGCGCCCGGGACCCTCGCCTCCGGGACCCCCGGCGCCCCGGGCCCAGGCACCCCCGCCCCCGGCACACCGGCCCCCGGTACCTCCCGAGGCCGCGGCTGGCTGCGCGAGCACTCCGAACTCGGCGTCGGGCTCATGCTGCTCATCCTCGGGGTCCTCGTCCTCACCGACGCCCTGACGATGGACGTCGACATCACCCAGCGCGGCCCGGTCGGCCCCAAGACCGTCCCGGTCGTCGTCGGTATCGGTCTGCTCGTCGTCGCCGTCCTCCTCAGCCTCGACGTCCTGCGCGGCGGCCGGGGCGAGTCCGAGACCGGCGAGGACATCGACCTGTCCGAACCCAGCGACTGGCGCACCGTGCTGCTGCTCGCCGGGGTCTTCCTGGGCAACGCCGTACTCATCGGCCCCCTCGGCTTCCCCATCTCCGGGGCGCTGCTCTTCTGGGGCTCCGCGTACGCGCTCGGCAGCCGCCACCCCCGGCGCGATCCGCTCATCGCCGCGGGACTGGCCCTCGTCACCTACTTCATCTTCAACAACCTGCTCGGAGTCCCCCTCCCCGGTGGCCCCCTGATGGGAGTGATCTGAGCAATGGATTCCCTCAACTCCCTTATCGACGGCTTCGGTACGGCGCTCACGCCGATCAACCTGCTCTGGGCCGCCATCGGTGTCCTGCTCGGCACCGCCATCGGCGTCCTGCCCGGCATCGGCCCGGCCATGGCCGTCGCCCTGCTGCTCCCCGTCACCTACGGCCTGGAGCCGACCGGCGCGTTCATCATGTTCGCCGGCATCTACTACGGAGCAATGTTCGGCGGCTCCACCACCTCGATCCTGCTCAACACCCCCGGCGAGAGCGCGGCGGTGGTCGCCGCCATCGAGGGCAACCCGATGGCCAAGGCGGGACGCGGCGCGCAGGCGCTCGCCGCCGCCGCGGGCGGACACTTCGTCGGCGGCATGATCGGCACGATCCTGCTGGTGGTCCTCGCCCCGACGGTGGCCTCCCTCGCCGTCGACATCGGCGCGCCCGACTACTTCGCGATCATGGTCTTGGCGTTCATCGCCGTCACCTCGGTCCTCGGCTCGTCCCGGATCCGCGGGCTCGCCTCGCTGCTCATCGGTCTCACCATCGGCCTGGTCGGCCTGGACCAGATGACCGGCCAGCAGCGCCTCACCTTCGGCACGCTCCAACTCGCCGACGGCATCGACGTCGTGATCGTGGCCGTGGGTCTCTTCGCGATCGGCGAGGCCCTGTGGGTCGCGGCGCATCTGCGCCGCTCCTCGGGCGAGCCGGTCCCGGTCGGCCGCCCGTGGCTGGGCAAGGACGACGTACGGCGGACCTGGAAGCCGTGGCTGCGCGGGCCGGTCATCGGCTTCCCGTTCGGGGCGATCCCGGCCGGCGGCGCGGAGATCCCGACCTTCCTGTCGTACGTCACCGAGAAGCGGCTGTCCAAGCACAAGAAGGAGTTCGGCAAGGGCGCCATCGAGGGCGTCGCGGGCCCCGAGTCGGCCGCGTCCGCGTCGGCCGCCGGAACGCTCGTGTCGATGCTGACCCTCGGGCTGCCGACGACCGCCGTCGCCGCGGTGATGCTGGCCGCGTTCCAGCAGTACGGCATCCAGCCCGGACCGCTGCTGTTCGAGCGCGAGTCGGAGCTGGTGTGGGGTCTGATCGCCTCGCTGTTCGTCGGCATGGTGCTGCTGCTGGCCCTGAATCTGCCGCTCGCCCCGGTGTGGGTGAAACTGCTGCGGATCCCGCGCCCCTACCTCTACGCGGGCATCCTCTTCTTCGCCGCGGTCGGCGCGTACGCCGTCGGCGGCGAGGCTCTGGACCTGGTGATCCTGCTGATCATCGGCCTGATCGGGTTCGGCATGCGGCGCTACGGACTGCCGGTGCTGCCGGCCGTCATCGGTGTCATCCTCGGCCCGGCCGCCGAGCAGCAGATGCGCCGGGCGCTCCAGATCAGCGACGGAAGCGTCACCGGCCTGGTGAACACGCCCTTCTCGATGACCGTCTACGCGGTGATCGTGCTGATCGTCTGCTGGCCGCTGGTACGGAAGCTGGTGCTGGGCCGCCGGACGCGGGACGAGAAGTCGGACGACGACAAGGAGACGAAGGTCTCGGTGTGACGTAACGGAAGGGCCGCGTCCGCCCCGGCACTTGGGGACAGGCGCGGCCCTTCCGGCGTTTACGGACGAACCGCTTCCGGTCACCGTGACCGAGAGCCCGCCGGTCCGGACTGTCGGTGGTGGATGGGACCATCGTCGTATGACCCCGATCGACTGGGACGACGCCGCAGACTCCTTCGACGAGGAGCCCGACCACGGGCTGCTCGATCCGTCCGTGCGCAAGGCGTGGGCCGCCAAGCTCGCCGGCTGGCTGCCCGCCGAGCCGTCCCGGGTCCTCGACCTCGGCTGCGGCACCGGCAGCCTCGCCCTCCTCGCCACCGAGCAGGGCCACCGCGTCACCGCCGTCGACCTCTCGCCGCGCATGGTCGGGCTCGCCAGGGCCAAGCTCTCGGGCACGGACACCGAGGTGCTGGTCGGGGACGCCGCCAGACCGCCCGTGGGGGAGCGGACGTTCGACGTGATCATGGCCCGCCATGTGCTCTGGCTGCTGCCCGACCCGGACCGGGCCCTGACCCACTGGCTGTCGCTGCTGCGCCCCGGCGGACGGCTGCTCCTGATCGAAGGCGTCTGGGCCGGCGCCGGACTGCCGGCCACCCGCGTCACGATGTCGGTGGCCCCGCTCGTCGAGCGTGTCCAGCACGAACATCTCTCGGCCGACGCCGCGCTCTGGGGCCGCGCCGTCGACGACGAGCGGTACGCGCTGATCGCCCACGCCGCCCAGCACCGCCGCCACACGGAAGTGGTCGACGTCCATCTGATCCTGCGCAGGGGGGACGAGGTGCTGCTCGCCCGTCGGTCCGGCACGGGCTACGCGGACGACCTGCTGAACGCACCCGCGGGCCATGTCGAGGACGGCGAGGACGTCCGTGCCGCGATGATCCGCGAGGCGGCCGAGGAGATCGGCGCCGCCCTGGACCCCGAGGATCTGCGGACGGCGCTGGTCATGCACCACCGGGGCCCCGGCGGACGCCCGCGCACGGGCTGGTTCTTCGAGGTGCGGTACGACGCGGAGCGGGCGTCCTGGGAGCCGTACAACCGCGAGCCGGGCAAGTGTTCGGGCCTCTCCTGGCACCCGCTCGCCGCACTCCCGGACGACATGGTCGCGTACTGCCGCGCGGGCCTGGAGGCGTACCGGGCGGGGGAGCGCTTCGTCATCCACTGGCACGAGGACGCCGACCCGATCGCCCACGACCCGGACGGCATACCGCGCGCGGTCCTGCTGACCAAGACGGATCCCGACGCTACGGGCGGGGCCGACCCAGCAGGGTTGTGAACGCGCCGTCGCGTACGAGGAGTTCGAGCTCGTCCAGCGCGCGGCGCGCCGCGTCCGCCGCCACCGGGTCCCGGTCGGCGAGACCGCTCTCCTCGAACTCGTCCTCGTCGAGCCGCAGGACGGTATCGCCGTCGGCCGACGCCCAGAGGTCCAGGTCCAGATCCTCGACCAGCAGCTCGTAGCGGAGCGCCCCCGGTCCCCGGCCGTGGACGACGGTGGGCCGTGTCACGTCGCAGTACCAGCCCTTGAGCGTCCCGTCGCCCGTACGGACCTCCTTCACCGCGTACCACCGGTCGCGCCAGTAGTGCTCGGTGAAGACGTCGCCGGGCTCGAAGCGTACGAAGCCGAAGTCCCGTACACCGGGGGCCGCCCAGGGCGCGCGCACCACCAGATGCGTGCCGTCGTCGGCGACCAGCGTCGCGGGGTAACGGATCTTCGTACGGCCCGCCTTGACCAGCCGCACCTCGACCTGGACCCGGCCGGTGGTCCCCGGCCCGGCCTCAGCCGAGCTTGCGGACATGGCGTACCTCCGAGGCACAGATCTCGTAGCCGAGCCAGGTGTTGACCGCGAGCATCGGCTCGTTCCCGGCGTCGTTGTTCGTGAAGGCGTCCGTGTAACCGGCCGCGCGGGCGCGGCGCAGCGAGTCGACCTTGGCGGCCTTGGCCAGACCCCGGCCGCGATGGTCGCGCAGCGTGCCCGTCATGGCCGACAGATAGCTGGTCGCACCGTCGGTGTGGGCGGCGGTGAAGGCCGCGATCCGGCCGTCGTCGGCGACCACGACGGTGCTGAGTCCATGGTCCAGACAGGGGTGGCGCCAGGTGTGGTTCAGCCAGTCCTCGTAGTCGTCGAGGTCCCTGCTCATGTCGCCCGGTTCGTCCGACGTGGCCTCGGCGTCGGCCTCGAACACCGGCCGCGGGTCGTCGGCGAAGTCCGCCGCCGTCGCCAGGGTGTATCCGGCGGGCAGATCCAGGGGTTCGAGCGGCGCGCCCGCTGTCAGATCCAGCCGCTGGAAGTGCGCGGTACGCAGCGGCGAATAGCCCCGGCGCCCGGCGAAGGCGAGGCTCGCCGGGACGTCGTTGACCCAGGTGAAGAAGGTGGTCGCGCCTTCGGCGGCCAGATGCTCCTCGGCGGCCCGCAGGATCGCCGATCCGACGCCCTTGCCCGTGTGGTCGGGGTGCACATGGGGGTTGAGACGGGCCACCCCCGGCTCGTCGCTGTCGTACGCGAGCGCGACATGCGAGGTGCCGACGACCTCCCCGTCGTACTCGGCGACCAGCATGCGGTACTTCGCCGCCGGGTGGGCGCTTCGCACGGCGAAGAGCAGGGCCTCCTCGGTCGTGATGGCGGCCTGCGCGGAGGCACGCCGGACACGGACAACGGCGGCGGCGTCCTCGGGGCGGAAGTCACGAACGATCACGGTCATGGAGCGGCACGCTACGCGGACGCGCCGCCACGTCGCCTCTTATTTTCCGGCCGGGAACGCGGGCGGCGAACACCGGCGCGGAACACGGGGGATGGGGGACAATCGGCCGTGTGACCTTGAGAATCGCCATCGACGACGACGCTGCCGCCGCCCCGTACGAGCAACTGCGCACCCAGATCTCCGAACTGGCGCGCTCGGGCGCGCTGCCCGTGGGACACAAGCTTCCGACGGTACGGGGCTTCGCCGAGGAACTGGGCCTCGCGGCGAACACCGTCGCCAAGGCCTACCGGGCGCTGGAGTCGGACGGGGTGATCGAGACACGCGGCAGGAACGGCACGTTCGTCGCGGCGGCGGGCGAGGCGGCCGACCGCAAGGCGGCGGCAGCGGCCCAGGAGTACGCGGAGCAGGCGCGGCGGCTGGGACTGGCGCGGGCCCAGGCGCTGTCGCTGGCCGAGGACGCGGTGCGGGCGGCGTACTCGCGCTGAACCGCCGTCGCCGCCGTCGCGGTCGGCCGTACTCATCTCGCCAGCCGGCCCAGCAGGGACGACGCCGCGGTGATGCCCACGAGCGCCGCGAAGATCAGCACCCCGAAGTCGAGCAGCAGATGGGACGGCGTGCCGAGCAGAAGTCCCCGCAGCGCGTCCACCTGGTAGCTGAGTGGGTTGATCTTGCTGACCACCTGGAGCCAGCCGGGCATGATCGCCACCGGGTAGAGGGCGTTCGAGGCGAAGAAGAGCGGCATGGTGATGGCCTGTCCGATGCCCATCAGCCGGTCGCGGGTGAGGACGATGCCCGCGATCGTGATCGACAGGCAGGAGAAGAAGGCCGAGCCGAGGACCACCACGACCGCGACGCCGAGCAGCTTCAGCGGATTCCAGGTCAGCGCCACCCCGAGGGCGGCGGCGATCACGATCACGACGACCGCCTGGATCAGCGCCTTGACCCCGGAGGCGAATGCCTTGCCGCTGATCAGCGCGGCTCTCGGGGTCGGGGTGACCAGGAGTTTGGTCAGAATGCCGGCGTCCCGCTCCCAGATGATCATGATGCCGTAGAAGATCGCGATGAACATCGCGGACTGCGCGATGATGCCGGGCGCGAGGAAGTCGATGTACGGGATGCCGCCGGTCGGGATGGCCCTGATGTGGGTGAAGGTCTCGCCGAAGATCAGCAGCCAGAGGGCGGGCTGGATGGCCCGGGTGTACAGCTCGGTGCGGTCGTGGCGAAGCTTCTGGAGTTCGACCACGCACATGGCGACGACCCTGGCGGGCAGCACCCGCCAGCCCGTTCGGGGCGCCGGCGGTACGAGCAGCAGCTCGAACCGCTTGGGATCGACGGCCTCAGCCGAGTCGGGACGCCGTCCGTCGTGTGCTTCTGACATCGCTGTAGTCGCCTCCTTCCTCTTCCAGGCCCTGGCCGACCACGTCGCGGAAGACGTCCTCCAGCGTCGGGGTGGAGCCGTCGTCCGCCGTCGGGGTGCCCGCCTCACGCGCCTCCTTACGGCGGCGGTCGCGCAGCTCCGTACGCAGTTCGTCGGAGGTGCCGAGCGCGTGGATCCGGCCCCGGTGCATCAGCCCGACCCGGTCGCAGTACTGCTCGGCCTCGTCCATGTAGTGCGTCGTCACCAGCACCGTCATGCCCGTGGCCTCCCGCACCGCGTTGATGTGCTCCCAGACGCTGCTGCGGGCGATCGGGTCGAGCCCGATCGTCGGCTCGTCGAGCATCAGCAGCCGGGGCGCGCTGACCAGCGCCTGCGCGAGTTCCAGCCGGCGGATCATGCCGCCGGAGTAGGTCTTGGCCATCCGGTCGGCGGCGCCGGTGAGATCGACGACTTCCAGCGCCTGCGTCACCCGGGCGGCGCGTTCGCGGCGCGGGACGTCGAAGACGCGGGCGAACAGCGCCACGTTCTCGCGGCCCGTCATCGTGGCGTCGGCGGACAGCTGCTGCGGTACGTATCCGAGCAGGCGCCGTACCGCCATCTTCTCGTTCGCGGCGTCGTGCCCGAACACCTTCACCATTCCGGTGGGGACCGGCAGGAGCGTGGTGATACAGCGGATGGCGGTCGTCTTGCCGGCGCCGTTGGGTCCCAGCAGGCCGAAGATCTCGCCTGTACGGACGGACAGGTCGAGGTGGTCGACGGCCTTGGTGTCACCGAAGGAGTAGTCCAGCGCGCGACAGCTGACGGCCTCTTCGGCGGCGCCGTCGGGGGTTTCAGCGGCGTCATAGGGGGTTTCGTCGGGGTTCCCGCCGGCGGCGAGAGGTCCTCGGGTCATGCCCCCTCCACCTCCTCGTGCAGATTCCGGGCGAGGCTGCGCAGCGCCGGAAGCGCACCGGCCAGGGCCGACCGCTCGTCGTCCGTCAGCCGGGCCACCTGTTCGCGCACCAGCGCGGAGCGCCGCGCCTCCCAGTCGGCCAGCCGCGACATCGCCGCGGGGGTCGGCATCAGCAGGACGGCCCTGCCGTCGGCGGGATCGGTGTCGCGACGCAGATAGCCGGCCCGGCTGAGCTGATTGACCAGCGTGGAGACCGAGTTCCCGGCGAGGAACAGCTCCTTTGCCGCGCCCGAGACGCGGATTCCCGGGCGGGCGGCGACCAGGCGCAGCAGATCGACCTGCGCGCCGCGCAGGGGTGGGGCCGTCAGACCGACCCTCAGCCGTCGCCGGATCGTGCGCTGCACTCCCGCCAGCACGTCGGCGAGTGAGTCGGAGAGCGAGTCGGGGAACTCAACCGCAGTCATGGCTATATTTTAGCTCTGAATGGGAGGAATCGCCCAAAAGGTACAACCGGGGCGAGTCGGCTCCGGGGGCGGCTCCGGGGGTCGACTCCGGGGGTCCGCTACAGATACAGCCCCGCGTCGACGCCCTTCGACTGGCCCGGGACCGATGTAGGGCCGGCGCCGCGGCGCAGCGCGAACAGCTCGGCCAGCGTCGCGCCTTCGCGGCCCACCGCGCCCTCCCAGTCGCCCTCCTCCCGGCCCAGCCAGCTCTCCGCCTCCGGGCGGGTCAGCGAACCGACCTCGATCCGGGCCAGACAGCGGCCGGGCCGGACGACCGCCGGATGCAGCCGCTCCAGATCCTCGTTGGTCGTGACACCCACCAGGACGTTCCTGCCCTGGCCGAGCAGCCCGTCCGTGAGATTCAGCAGCCGCGAGAGCGCTTGGCCGGCCGTGTGCTTGGCCTCGCCGCGGATCAACTCGTCGCAGTCCTCCAGGAGCAGCAGCCGCCAGCGGCCCTTCGCCGAGCCCTCGTCCTCGCCGATCGCGATGTCCATCAGATAGCCGACATCGTTGAACAGCCGCTCCGGGTCCAGGACACAGTCGACCTGGCACCAGTCACGCCACGACCGGGCCAGCGTCCGCAGCGCGGAGGTCTTCCCGGTCCCGGGCGGTCCGTGCAGCAGGAGCAGCCGCCCCGCGATGTCGTCGGGGGTCACCTTCATCAGCCGGTCCATCGCGTCGGCCACCGGGGCGGTGTAGTTGGCCCGCACCTCGTCCCAGGTGCCGGCCGCGATCTGCCGGGTCGTACGGTGCGGACCACGGCGCGGGGACACGTACCAGAACCCCATCGTCACGTTCTCGGGCACCGGCTCGGGCTCGTCCTGCGCGCCGTCCGTCGCCTGCGCGTGCACCTTCTCGGCGAGTTCGGACGTGGTCGCGGTCACCGTGACGTCCGCGCCCCGGTTCCAGCGGGAGATCAGCAGCGTCCAGCCGTCGCCCTCGGCGAGGGTGGCGCTGCGGTCGTCGTCCTTGGCCGAGCGCAGCACGGTGGCGCCCGGCGGCAGCAGCGAGACACCGGACTTGACGCGGTCGATGGACGAACTGTGCGAGTGCGGCTGCTCGCCCGTCGCGAAACGGCCGAGGAAGAGCGCGTCGACCACGTCCGACGGCGAGTCGCTGTCGTCGACGTTGAGCCGAATCGGCAGGGCGTCCTGAGGCTTGGCAGACATGCGGCCCATGATCCGGCACGCGCGCCCCCGGCGCACGGTGTTTTGCCCGGTGACGCCCGGACCTGTCCCCGCGCGGTCGGCCGCCGCGCGGGCGGGACGGGGCCGGCGCGTACCCGGCCCCGGCCCCGTACCGCTCAGCCCTCGCCGATCCGCCGCGCCACCCGGCGGGCGCCCCGCACCACCGCGTACCCCTTCGTCAGCGCCCGGTCGGCCGCGAAGGCACGGCCGAGCGCGCGGCCCTCGACCAGCCGCCCGAACTCCGCGATGTCCGTGGAGCGCCGCACCGTGAGCCGTCTCAGGGCGTACGGCCCCTGGGCGCGGCGGGCCGGCGCGTTGCCCACGGCCAGGGACTGCGCGAAACCGGCCGCCCGGACCGCGTGGCGTACGCGGCGGGTGGAGTAGCCGTACGGGTACGCGAACGACACCGGCGCCGCGCCCAGTTCGGCGGTGACGATCTCCCGGCAGCGCACCGCCTCGTGGCCGAGCCGCCGGTCGTCCAGCTGGTCCAGCTGCGGGTGCGTATGGCTGTGGCCGCCGATCTCCACGCCCCCGGCGGCCAGTTGGCGCACCTGGTCCCAGTCGAGCATCGTGTCGGGCGCGCCGCCCACCTCGTACGGGCCGCGCAGCCACCCCGTGGACACGAACAGGGTGGCCGCGAAGCCGTGCCCGGCCAAGGCCGGGAGGGCGTAACGGTGCACGCCCTCGTAACCGTCGTCGAACGTGATCAGCACCGGCCGCGCCGGCAGCCGCCCCGTACCCCGCCAGACGGCGGCCAGCGCGGCCGTCGTCAGCGGGGTGAAGCCGCGCTCGCCGAGCAGCTCCAGCTGCTCGGCGAACGCGTCGGGCGACACGGACAGTCCACGCACCGACGGGGCGGGCCGGTGCGCGAGCGCGTGGTACATCAGGACCGGCACACCCGCGTTCATACCCGCACCGGCCTGTCCGGCCTGTCCGCCCTGTCGGCCCTGTCCGTCCTGTCCGCCGGCGTGATCGGGCCCGAGGCGAAGGTGACCGAGCCCCGGCGTACGCGGGCGCTGCCCACCAGATAGCCGGCCGTCGTCGTCAGCACCCCGGCCACGATCGCCCCGGCCCGCGCCGCGCCGCCGCGTTCGCGCCCCGCCCCGAGGCCCGCCGAGCGCCCGGCCCCGCGCACCGCGTCGCGCAGCCCGCGCGCCACCCCCGCCGGCAGGACCCGCGTGGCATAGCGGCGCTCCGACTCAAGTCCCTTGCCCGCGCCGACACTTCGCGCGACCAGGGCCTTCGAGAGCCCTTCGGCGTAGGCGCGCTCGCGGAAGTATCCGAACCGCGCACGCGCCGGGGGCACCTTGTGGTGGATCACCGCACGGTCGTCGATCAGCAGCACCGCGTGCGGCAGCGCCCTGCTGAGCCTGATGCACAGCTCTGTCTCCTCGCAGCCCAGCGGACGCTTGTCGCCGTCGCGCCCGATGCCGGTCGCGAAGCCCCCGGCGGCGTCGAACGCGGTACGGCGGAACGAGGCGTTGCCGCCCAGGACGTTGCGCACCCGCACCTTGCCGGGCGGCAGACCCCGGTACGTACAGCCGACGACCCAGTCGAACTCCTCCGGGAACCAGACCGGCCGGCTCCCGGACGACCAGGCGGGCAGCGTCCTGCCGCCGACGGCCATCACCCGCGGATCGCCGTAACCCGCCGCGAGGTACCGCAGCCAGTCGGGCTCGGCGACGGCGTCGTCGTCCAGGAAGGCCACGAACTCCCCGCGCGCGGCGGCGATTCCGGTGTTGCGGCCGGCCGAGAGCCCACGGGGCCCAGCGTTGGCGAGGACCCGCACCTCCCCGCCGTCCGCCGCCGGCGGACCGGCGTACCGGGCGAGCAGCCGGGCCCGCAACGCCTCGTTGTGGTCGACCACCAGCAGCGTCTCCACGGCCGGCATCGACTGGCTCCGTACGGAGTCGACGGCGGCCAGGATGTCCTCCCAGCGCTCCTCGGTGTACACGCAGACGACGACGGAGAACGCCCGGTGGAGGTGACGGTCGGTCAAGACGCCTCTCCCTGCCTGACCACGGGCCCCGCGAGGCCCGTGTGGACGGCGAGCGGCAGCGGGAGCGCCGGCCGGACGGCGCGCGTCCGGCGCCGCGCCGCCCTCGGGACACCCCTCTCCTGGAGGATGACCCGCAGGACCCGCAGCCCGTCGCGTACGGCCCGGAGATTGCTCACGCCGTGGATCCGGTCGTACTCGTGGCTCGGGATCTCCTGCACCCGCAGTCCGGCCTTGACGACCCGGATGTTCATCAGGGTCTCGACCTCGAAGCCGGTGCAGTCGAGCGTGATCCGGTCCAGGCAGTGCCGCCAGAAGGCGTTGTAGCCGTAGCAGAGATCGGTGTAGCGGGCGCCGAACTTGGCGTTCACGACCGCGCACAGCACATGGTTGCCCAGCTTGCGGATCAGTGTCATGTCGTCCGTGCCGCCGCCGTTGGCGAACCGCGACCCCTTGGCGAAGTCGGCGCCCGACACGAGGGCCGACACATAGCTGACGATCTCCTGGCCGTCGGCCGAGCCGTCCGCGTCGATCATCACGATGATGTCGCCGGTGCAGGCGGCGAAGCCGCTGATCAGGGCGTCGCCCTTGCCCTTGCCGCGCTGCTCGACCACCTTGACGTCCGGCCACAGCTCCCGCGCGACGCGGACCGTGGCATCGGTCGAATTGCCGTCCACGAGGACGACTTCATGAATCCAGTCGGGCAGTGTCTTGAATACGTACGGCAGATTCTCGGCCTCGTTCATCGCCGGGATCACCACGCTCACCGGCGGCGCGATGGCGAGATACGAGGAGACCGGCCGATAACGGCCGACGGTGTGCCGGCTGTCGAGCGGCGCCACGGTTAACGGGTCTTCGCCCGGGGCCGCCGGGCGCAGGAATGAGCTCACGAGATCTTTTCCCTCTCCACCGGTGGACCGCCCGCCCCCGGGCGGTCCGGATGATGTGCCGGTTCGAAAGGGGGGTTCTCACCCTGTACGTGACAGCGTGGATCTCCGTGCCTGTCAGGTGAGTTGTCGAGATTCGAGTGCCGCGCGGCACCCCCCTACCGCGCCCCGCCCGGGAGCCGTCGCGACGTCCGAGCCCTCCCCTGAAGTCGCTCTCCATGACGGACCGATGCGGGTGGATGTCAGAAGGTATTGATACTTACGACTGTATGGCAAGGGCTGCGACATGACCGCGCCTATTTGCTATTTGGCCTTACTTCGACGGTGGTTTCCGGAACCTCCGTGTTCCGATTAACTCGATCTGTTAAGCGGTGCGATCCCGTTCGGGCCACTTCGAGCGGTATACGCGCGTCCATCTGCAAGTTGTCACCGGATCTACTTGGCATGAACACTTCCAGCGAAGTCCTGTGCCTGGTACGAACGTTGGAGCAGAGATCCTGCTCGATGGAGGTTCCATGAAGCTGTCCAGATTCGCCGCGTTCTCGTCCACGCTCCTGCTCGGTGCCGTTCTCGCGTTCACCGGAGCGGGCCAGGCCCAGGCGGCCGAGGCGGCGGCGCTCGACTATGTCGCCCTCGGCGACTCCTACTCCTCCGGCCTCGGAGCCGGTCCCTACGACAGCGCCAGCGGCAACTGCAAGCGCAGCAGCAAGGCGTACCCGTCCCTCTGGGCCGCCGCCAACTCACCCTCGTCGTTCGCCTTCACCGCCTGCTCGGGCGCTCGTACGGGTGATGTGACCGGCAGCCAGCTCGGCCCCGTCAACTCCGGGACGGACCTCGTCAGCATCACCGTCGGCGGCAACGACGCCGGTTTCGCCGACGTCATGACGACCTGTGTCCTCCAGTCCGAGGCCAGTTGTGTGAATCGGGTCAACACGGCGCGGGCCTACGTCGATTCGACGCTGCCCGGCCAACTGGACGCCGTCTACGACGCGATCAGCGCCAAGGCGCCGGCCGCGCAGGTCGTCGTCATCGGCTACCCGCGCTTCTACCAGCTGGCCGGCACGTGCGTGGTGGGCATGACCGAGGTCGAGCGCGGCGCCATCAACGGCGCGGCCGACCACCTCAACAGCCTGCTGGCCAAGCGCGCCGCCGACCACGGCTTCCGCTACGCGGACGTGACCGGCACCTTCAGCGGGCACGAGATCTGCTCGCCGTCGACCTGGCTGCACAGCGTCACGTTCCCGCTCGGTGAGTCCTACCACCCCACGGCCCAGGGCCAGTCGGGTGGTTATCTGCCGGCCTTCTCCTCGGCCGTCTGACCACCGCCGGGCCGGCCGTCCGATTCGGCCGTCTGACCCAATCGCGGATCGTACGAACTGACCGCCGGGTCCGCACCTGTCCGCCCGTCCCCTCGGGCGGGCGGACAGGAATCGACGTTCGACGCGATCGAACATTTCCGTGGTCGATTGTCCAACTCGCCCTGGAATACAATGGATTCACCGGGCGGGGTGCCATCCCCCGACGGGTGTTGTCAATCCCCGAGGCGGGATACACGTGTGTCCCATGGGGGCGATAGGGTTAACCTGCCCGAGCCGGGTGCCCTCGTACGGGTGGGGAGTGACATGGATCAGATAACGGTGCACAGCAGGGCGCGAGTCCCTGCCATCACATGTGGGAGCAGCGCGACCAGTTCACGGCTCGACCGTCATCTGTCGGTGCTGGGCGGCCCCGCCGTCCCGCAGCGCGAGACGGCCGAGGCGACGATGCTGATGCGGGAGTTGACCTCGCGGGACGAGGTACGGACCCGCAAGAGCGCGCGTGTCTCCCTGTTCGCACCGCTCCGGCGGCTGCGACGGTCCCTCTTCGGCAGCCGCCGCTGACTCAGCCGGTCGGCGTCCGCCGACCCCCGGACAGCGCTCGGGCGATCACGCCGTACCGACGCAGCGCCGCTCCCCGCTCGCCCGTCACTCCCAGGGCGCGCGGCGGTGCGTCGGTGTGCTCGCCGAGTGCCCGGACCGTCCCCGTCCCACGGTGCCGCCACCTCACCACCCGGCCAGGTGAACCGGCGGCCCAACAGGACGGCGGCGACGGGCTGTTCGCCCTGACCGGCCGTTCACCCCGCCGGCCGTTCACCCCGCCGGCTGTTCGCCCGAGCGGTTACTCGCCGCTCCTGGTGTATCTGCGGACCGTCAGCGGCACGAACACCACCAGGAGCAGCAGACTCCACAGCAGCGCGCCAGCCACCGGCTCGGCCGACGGCCAGGCCGCTTCGGCGTTCGGCGTTGCGTTGCCGCACAGATCGCGTACGGCGGCGGCGACCGCGCTGATCGGGTTCCACTCGGCCACCACGCGCAGCCAGCCCGGCAGGCCCTCCGTGGGGATGTAAGCGTTCGAGATCAGCGGCAGGACGAAGGTCACGCTGCCCAGTTGACCGGCGATCTCCTCGTCGCGGATGAGCAGCCCGAGATACGCGCCGAGCCAGTTGGCGGCGAAGCGGAAGAGCAGCAGCAGTCCGAAGGCCCCGAGCGCGCCCGGGACGCCGCCCTCGATCCGCCAGCCCACCGCCAGACCCACGAGCACCAACGGCACCATGCCCACCACGGTGGTGACCAGATCCGCCGCCGTCTGCCCAAGCGGTACGGCGATCCGGCTCATCGGCAGCGTGCGGAACCGGTCCATCACTCCGCGCTGGGCGTCCTGCGCGGACTGGAACATGCCGGTCATGATGCCCCCGGCCGCCGTGGCCGCCAGCAGTCCCGGCACCAGGAAGGCCCGGTACTCCTGGCCGGGTGTCGCCAGCGCGCTGCCGAAGACGAAGCCGAAGAACAGCAGCATCGTGATCGGCATGGTCTGGGTGAGGACCACCACCCCGGGGGAGTGCCTGATGCGCTGGAGATGGCGGCCGAGGACGGCCGTGCTGTCGTAGGCGACGGTGCTCACGCGGCGCTCTCCTCGATGGTCCGGACCGTGGCCGTGGCCGTGGCCGTGGCCGTGGTGGTGGTCGTGGTCGTGGTCGGTGCGGCGGCAGGGGGCGCGCCCGTCCCGCCGGTCAGCCGCAGGAACACCTCGTCCAGCGTCGGCGGGCGCAGGCTCACGTCGACCACCGGCACCCCGGCCGCGTCCAGCGCGCGCACGATCCGGGGCAGGGTGAGAGTGCCGTCGGTCGTCACGGCTCCCACCGCCCGCCGGTCCCGCTCGATCACCGGCTCGGTGCCCGTCAGTTGGTCGAGCACGCCCGCCGCGGCGAGAAAGGCCCCCTCCGTGGTGTCGTCGGCCAGCACCACCTCCGCGTACGACCCGATCCGGGACTTGAGCGCGGCGGGCGTGCCCCGGTGCGCCGCCCTGCCGTGGTCGATCAGCACGATGTCGTCGGCCAGTTGGTCGGCCTCCTCCAGATACTGGGTGGTGAGCAGGACGGTCGTCCCCTCGTCGGCCAGCTCGCGTACCGCCGTCCAGATCTGGCCCCGGCTCTGCGGGTCGAGCCCGGTCGTCGGCTCGTCGAGGAAGAGCACCTGTGGCCGGGTGAGGAGGCTGGACGCCAGATCCAGCCGGCGGCGCATCCCGCCGGAGTAGGTGCGGGCGGCCCGGTCGGCCGCCTGGTCGAGTTCGAACCGCTCCAGCAGTTCGTCGGCGCGGGCCCGGCCCGCCGCTCCGCGCAGCCGCAGCAGTCTGGCGAAGAGCCGGAGATTCTCCCGGCCGGTCAACTCGCCGTCCACGGAGGCGTTCTGGCCGGCGACGCCGATCGCCGCGCGGACCGCGGCGGCGTCGCTCACGATGTCGTGCCCGGCGACCCTGGCTGAGCCGCCGTCCGGTGCGCTGAGCGTGGTGAGGACGCGTACGGCGGTGGTCTTGCCCGCGCCGTTCGGTCCCAGCACCCCGCAGACCGTGCCCCGGGTGATGGCGAGATCCAGCCCGCGCAGGGCGTGGACGTCACCGAACCGCTTCTCCAGACCTTCACTAAGTACAGCGTACGTAGTATCCATGCGGCTCACCGTACCCCACTACGTACGCTGTACGTAACTGGACTTCCGGGGGAGCTTCCGGGGGAGAATGGGCACGAGGTGATGACCGATGGCGGGGCGACCTGCTGAACCCGAAGTGATCTGGTCCCGTCCCGAGCGCGCCGCCCGTGGCCCGAGGCCCGCGTACACCCGCGCCGAGATCGCGGCCGTCGCTGTACGGATCGCGGACGACGACGGCCTGGACGCCGTCTCCATGCGCCGCGTCGCCGGGGAGCTGGGCTGCGGCACGATGTCGCTGTACAACTACGTGCCGCGCAAGGAGGACCTGTACGAGCTGATGGTCGACCTCGTCGCGGAGGAGCACGACCTGCCGGAGCGGCCCACCGGCGACTGGCGGGCCGATCTGACGGCCCTCGCCCACCGGGCGCGGGCGATCATGCGGCGCCATCCATGGATGGCGCGCCTGATGCAGTCGGCCTACGGCTTCAGCCCGAACTCGATGAAGTTCCTCGAATTCAGCCTGTGGTGCCTGGACCCGCTCGACCTGCCGTACGGTCAGAAGGTCGAGCTGGTGGCGATGGTGAACGGCGTGGTCACCACCTATGTGGCCAACGAGATCGAGACCGCCGAGCGCATCCGCTCACTGCCCTGGTCGGCCGAGCGGGAGCAGGAGATCAGGGCGGCCCATCTGGCGAAGCAGCTTGCCACCGGGCGCTATCCCCGGCTGGCGGCGGCCGTCGCCGCGGACTCGGGGCCGGTCGACATGGAGGCCGTCTTCGACCGGGCGCTGAGCCGGGTGCTGGACTCGTTCGCACGCGGCTGACCTCCCGTCCCCGGGCGGCTCAGATCAGGGCGAACTGGCCGTCCGGGCCCTCCTCGTGGTGGTCGAGCACGGAGGCGGGACGCCGGGCCCGGTCCGGTACCGGCAGCACACCGGCGGCCCGCAGCTCGGCGGCTCCGAACACCGGTCCGTCGTCCAGGGCCTCGGCCAGCTCGCGCTGCCGGGGCCGCGCTCCGGCGAGCAGCGCCAGGACGGTGATCAGCTCCAGCAGCTCCGAGGTCCACTCCCGCGGCCAGGCGCGCGGCCCGATCGCCTCCAGGGTGCCGGGCCCCGGGATCCCGGCACGCCGCTCGAACCACAGCTCGATCATCCGGACCCCGCCGACCCGGAAATCCCACGCCTCGGCCGGCACGGGGGAGATCCGGCCGGCACCCAGGTGCAGCGTCTCGTCCTCGGGGTCGTAACCGATGGTCGTGGGCCGCGCGGGGACCGCCGCGCGTACGTACGGCCTGCGGCCACCGGGCAGCCGGTGGCGCTCCCCGCCCCGCGCGCCGCGCAGTTGGATGCCGGTCAGCAGGGCGCCCAGCTCCACACCGGCCGCCCACAGGGCCGGGTCGGCGGTCAGCGGCACCACACAGCCGCGCGCCGACGGCCGGGCGGCGGCGAGAGACCAGTCGAGCAACTGGCGCGGCGTGACCTCGTGTCCGAGGCGCGCGGTCAGCGCCTCCACGAGGCCCGGCGTCAGATTCGGTTCGGCGCCGCCGGGCCGCCGGAACAGCGGCCGGATCCGGCCGGGCCGCCCGGCGGGGGAGCGGCCGTCCGGCAACAGGGCGCTCACCAGCAGCGGCGGACCCGGCTCGCCGGGGACGAACCCCTGCTCCACGGCGAAGAGCTGACGCTCGTCGGCGACCCGCCACAGCTCCGGCCTGGCCGCGTCGATCAGCCGGTGGTCGGGGATCACGAACCGCTCGTCGAACGGGCCGTGCCCCACCCGCAGCGGCGCCGGACACCGCCCGGACTCCCGGGCGAATCTCCCCGTGCCCGTGAGCTGCCCCGGCAGCGCGGCAACCGCGCTGTCCGGCGTACGGGAGCGGGTCGGCCGGAACAGCGCCTCCCGCTCGGCGCCCGTGGCCCGTATCAGGGTGTCCCAGCGTGCGGTGAGCGAGGCGGCGTCGGGGGCCAGGATCCAGCCGCGCCCCAGCCGCAGCGGCGCCACCGACCACGGCATCAGATCGCTCAGCAGCGGGGCCGACACGGCCGTCATACGGGCACACCCCTCCCCGGTCCGTTACGTGCCGTCCGGGAAAGCGTACCGAGCGGGCGCGGCGGCGGGCCGGTCGGCCGAAGCCGGCCGTGGCCGGTCAGTCCGTCTCCATCGTGACCGAGAACGAGAAGCGGTCGCCCCGGTAGCGGATCCTCGCCACGTCCACGACCCGGCCGTCCGCGTCGTACGTGACACCCGTGTAGTGCAGGATCGGGCTGAGCAAGGGCACTTGGAGCAGATCGGCCGTGACCGGGTCGGCGAGCGTGGCCTCCACCGTGTCCGTGATCCGGCCGATCTTCACACCCAGCACGTCGCGCAGCACCTTGGTCATCGGCCAGCGTTCCAGATCGCCGGGATCGAGACGGTCCGCGACCTCCGTACGCACCGCGTTCTCCGCCCAGTTGACCGGCTCGCCGCTCTCGCCGTCGCGGCGCAGCCGCCGGTAGACGGCCACCTCGTCGACGCCCGGGAAGTACTCCGCCACCTCGCCGGGCACCAGCGCCCGGCCGTGGCCGATCACCGTCGTCCGCTCGCCCGACTGCTGCGCCACGACGGCGTCGACCGAGCCCAGCAGCCGGCGGGGAGCGCCGCGCCGCGCGCCCGGCTCGATGAACGTGCCCCGCCGCCGGTGCCGGCTGATCAGACCCTCCTGCTCCAGCTCCTTGAGCGCCTGACGCATCGTCAGGACACTGACGCCGTAGTGCCCGGCCAACTGCTCCTCCGTGGGCAGGCGCAGCGGGTCGTGCGGACGCCGGCCGAGTATGGAGGCGCGCAGCGACTGCGAGACCTGGTACCAGAGCGGCAGCTTGCGGTTGAGGACCAGCGAATCGGGTGCGAATGCGGTCACGGCGGGCTCCGGGTCGGGGTCAGGGTCTGTCGGTGGGGGCGGCCGGGCCGGCAGACGGCCTGAAGTGGCGCTCCAGACCCTGCCACACGTCGTCGTAACCCTTCTGAAGATGCCCGGCCGTCGCCGCCTGGGCGGTCGCCGTCACCGGCCAGCGCGTCTCGAACATGAACGCCAGTCCGTCGTCGATCCGCTGCGGTTTCAGCTCGGCGGCACTGGCCCGGTCGAACGTCTCCCGGTCGGGCCCGTGCGCCGACATCATGTTGTGCAGCGAGCCGCCGCCGGGCACGAAACCCCCCTTGCCGGCTGTCTTGGCGTCATACGCGCCCTCGATCAGGCCCATGTACTCGCTCATCACATTGCGGTGGAAGTACGGCGGCCGGAAGGTGTTCTCGCCGACCAGCCAGCGCGGCGCGAAGACGACGAAGTCCACACCCGCGAGGCCCGGGGTGTCCGACGGCGAGGTCAGCACCGTGAAGATCGACGGATCGGGGTGGTCGTAGCTGATGGTGCCGATCACATTGAACCGGCGCAGGTCGTAGACGTACGGCAGATGGTTGCCGTGCCAGGCGACGACATCGAGCGGGGAGTGGTCGTAGGTGGCGGTCCACAGATTCCCGCAGAACTTGTTGACCACCTCGGTCGGGCGCTCGACGTCCTCGTACGCGGCGACGGGGGCCAGGAAGTCCCGCGCGTTCGCCAGGCCGTTGGCGCCGATCGGGCCGAGGTCGGGGAGGACGAAGGGGCTGCCGTAGTTCTCGCAGACGTATCCGCGCGCCGTCTCCTCCAGCAGCTCGACCCGGAAGCGCACACCGCGCGGGATCAGCGCGATCTCGCCGGGGCGGGCGGCCAGCAGGCCGAACTCGGTGACGATCAGCAGCCCGCCGTGCTCGGGGACGATCAGCAGCTCCCCGTCGGAATCGCTGAACACCCGGTCCGTCATGGGGGAGTTGGCGTGGTACAGATGCACGGCCATTCCCGTGCGCCGCGCCGCGTCACCGTTGCCGCCGAGTGTCCAGAGACCCGCCAGGAAGTCCGTGCCGGGCTCCGGCCGCGGCAGTGGGTCCCAGCGCAGCCGGTTGGGGTCGGGCACGGACTCGGTGAACGGCGCGGCGCGCAGCGTGCCGTTGTCGGTCCGGGTGAACGGCGGGTGCGCCGCCGACGGGCGGATCCGGTAGAGCCAGGAGCGGCGGTTGTGCGCGCGGGGCTCGGTGAAGGCGCTGCCGCTCAACTGCTCCGCGTACAGACCGAGTGGGGCTCTCTGCGGCGAGTTGCGGCCCACGGGCAGGGCGCCCGGCACGGCCTCCGAGCTGTGCTCGTTGCCGAAGCCGGTGGCGTACGCCAGGCCCTCGGCGGTCTTCCTCGCCTGCTCGCTGCCGCTCATCGTCGCTCCCCGTGTCGCTGTGCTGCCGGTTCACTGAATCCTATGGTCCACCGTAGGATTGAGTCGGCGGCTCGTCAACGGGGACAGGCGGACGGGATCACGTTGTCCGAAAGAGACGCCCGCGCGATCGGAAGCCGCGACGGGTCGCCGCAGTCGGTAGTCGCGGTCGGAAGTTGCGAGCAGAAGTACGCTCCCGCCGTCTCGAACGGCGGCCCGTCACGAGGGAGACTCGAAGGGCGGCAACACCGCACATCGCGCCGAAGGGTGGGCCAGCCCGTGCACGGAGTCAGCGCCGGACCCAACGCGACGCCAGGCCTGCGCACGGTCCCCGTGCAGCGGCGCAGCGCGGCACGCCTCGCCCGGATTCTCGACGCCTGCGCCGAGCTGCTGGACGAGACCGGCTACGAGGAGCTGTCCACCCGCGCCGTCGCCACCAGGGCGGGCGTCCCCATCGGGTCGGTCTACCGCTTCTTCGGCAACAAGCGCGCCATGGCCGACGCGCTCGCCCGGCGCAATCTGGACAGCTACGCCGCCCGCGTCGAGCGTCGGCTCGCCGCGATCCCGGCCGCCGACTGGCGGGCGGCGATCGACGCGGTGCTGGACGAGTACTTATCGATGAAGCGCACCGTGCCCGGCTTCGGCCTGGTCGACTTCGGCACCCGGATCCCGGCGGGGCCGCCCGGCCGGGGCGCGGCGCCGGCCGCCGGGCCCGAACCGGTGCCCGACGCCAACGACCGCGTCGCGGACCGCCTCACCGCACTGCTCGCCGCGCATCTGCGCCGCGCCCCGGACGCCGCGCTGCGCCGGACGGTGCTGGTCGCGGTCGAGGCGGCGGACGCGCTGTTCCAACTCGCCTTCCGTACGGACGTGTCGGGTGATCCGGACATCATCGCCGAGACGCGGGAGCTGGTCCGCGCGTATCTGGCCCGGACGCTGGGCTGACGGCGCCGCGGCTGACGGCGGCCCCCTTCCTTTGTTCGTACCGGTCGGTATGCTCGGCGGCAGCCCACGCGTCATCGCCGCCGCCCTGGAGGACCCATGCCGCCCACCGGCCCCGCCCGCACCGCCCGTACCGCCCCGCGCGTCTGCCCGCTCTGCGAGGCCACCTGCGGACTGACCCTCACCATCGAGGGCACCACGGTCACCGGGGCGCGCGGCGACCGCGACGACGTGTTCAGCAAGGGCTTCATCTGCCCCAAGGGCGCCTCCTTCGGAGAGCTGGACGCCGATCCCGACCGGCTGCGCACACCGCTGATCCGGGTGAACGGCGATCTGAGGGAGGCGAGTTGGGACGAGGCGTTCGATCTGATCGCGGCCCGGCTGCGCCCGCTGACCGAGGAGCACGGACCGCAGTCGGTCGGCGTCGTCCTCGGCAACCCCAACGTGCACACCATGGCCGGCGCCCTCTACCCGCCCGTACTGCTGGGCGTCCTGCGCACCCGTAACCTCTTCACCGCCTCCACCCTCGACCAGATGCCCAAACACGTCTCCTCCGGTCTGCTCTTCGGCGACGCCCTCGCGATCCCCGTGCCCGACCTGGACCGCACCGACCATCTGCTGCTGCTGGGCGCCAACCCGCTGGACTCCAACGGCAGCCTCTGCACCGCCCCCGACTTCCCCGGCAGGCTCAAGGCCCTGCGCCGGCGCGGCGGCACCCTCACCGTGGTCGACCCGCGCCGTACCCGCACCGCGCGCCTCGCCGACCGGCATCTCGCCATCCGGCCCGGCACCGACGCCCTGCTGCTCGCGGCCCTCACCCATGTCCTGTTCGAGGAAGGGCTCACCGACCCCGGCGCGCTGGCCGACCGGCTCGAAGGAGTCACCGAACTCCGCGAAGCCGTACGGGACTTCACGCCCGACGCCGTCGCGGCGGCCTGTGACCTGGACGCCGAGGAGATCCGTACCCTGGCGCGCGAACTCGCGGCGGCGCCCACCGCCGCCGTCTACGGACGCATCGGAAGCTGCACCGTCGAGTACGGCACGCTCGCCAGCTGGCTGGTCGACGTACTGAACGCCCTCACCGGCAATCTCGACCGGCCGGGCGGCGCGCTCTTCCCGCTCTCCGCCACCGACCGCGCGCCCCGCCCGGCGGCCCCCGGCAAGGGCTTCGCCCTCGGCCGCTGGACCAGTCGGGTCGGCGGCCACCCGGAGGCCAAGGGCGAACTGCCCATCGCCGTCCTCGCGGAGGAGATCGAGACGCCCGGTGACGGGCGGATCCGCGCGGTGATCGCCCTCGCGGCCAACCCCGTGCTCTCCGCGCCCGACGGCAGCCGCCTCGAACGGGCGCTGGACGGCCTGGACTTCATGGTCAGCGTCGACCCGTACCTCAACGAGACGTCGCGGCACGCGGACGTCGTCCTGCCCCCGCCGCCACCCTCCCGCAGCGCCCACTTCGACTTCGCCTTCAACGGCTTCGCCGTACGCAACCAGGTCCGCTACAGCCCGGCCGCCGTCCCCCTGGCGGCGGGCTCGATGGACGAGTGCGAGATCCTGGCGCGGCTGGTGCTGGCGGTCGGCGGGATGCACGGGGCCGACCCGTCGGCGGTGGACGACCAGGTGATCGACCGTACGCTCGGCAAGGCCGTCGCCGACCCGCTGTCGCCCGTCCACGGGCGCGACGCCAAGGAACTCGCCGCCGCGCTCACCGGCCCCGGCGGCCCCGAGCGGCGGCTCGACCTGATGCTGCGACTGGGCCCGTACGGCGACGGCTTCGGCGCCGACCCGGCGGGGCTCACCCTCGCCCGGCTCGCCGACCGGCCGCACGGCATCGACCTCGGGCCGCTGAAACCCCGGCTCCCCGGCATCCTCAAGACCCGCAGCGGGCGCGTCGAACTGCTCCCCGCGCCGATCGCCGCCGACCTGCCCCGGCTGCGGGCCGCGCTCACCGGCGTCCCCGCGTCCCTGGTGCTCGTCGGGCGCCGCCATCTGCGCTCCAACAACAGCTGGATGCACAACGTGGCCGCGCTCAACGGCGGTTCGAACCGCTGCACCGTCCAGGTCCACCCCGACGACGCCGGGCGCCTCGGCCTCGTGGACGGCGGCCCGGCGCGGATCACCACGGAGGCGGGCGAGATCACGCTCCCCGTGGAGATCACCGACACGGTCCGGGCGGGCGTCGTGAGCGTGCCGCACGGCTGGGGGCACGACCGCCCCGGCACCCGCATGGCGGTGGCCCACGCGCGGCCCGGCGTCAACGTCAACCAACTGCTCGACGGCAGCCGCCGCGACCCGCTCTCCGGGACGGCCGTCCTCAACGGTTTTCCGGTCGAGCTGGCCCCGGCCTGACCAGCACCCTTGTCTGACCTGGGGTTTTGCGCGTATTGCTCACACGTCAACATCTTGTTAACGCGAGGAAACGACACCTAACGTCATCCGCACCGCCGATCCGGGTGGGAGTTCAACGGTGAACGTGAGGTATCCCAGATGCTGACAATCCTCGGATTCGTCATGATCGCCACCTTCCTGGTGCTGATCATGACGAAGAAGATGTCCCCGATCGCGGCGCTCGTGCTGATCCCCGCGCTCTTCTGCGTCCTGGTCGGCCAGGGCGCGAACCTGGGGGAGTACGTCATCGAGGGAGTCGGCGAACTCGCGCCGACCGCGGCGATGCTGATGTTCGCCATCGTCTACTTCGGCGTGATGATCGACGTCGGACTCTTCGACCCGATCGTGCGGGGCATCCTGCGCTTCTGCCAGGCCGACCCGATGCGCATCGTGGTCGGTACGGCGCTGCTCGCCGCGATCGTCTCGCTGGACGGCGACGGCTCGACCACCTTCATGATCACCGTCTCGGCGATGTATCCGCTCTACAAGCGGCTCAAGATGAGCCTGGTCGTCCTGACCGGTGTCGCCGCCACGGCGAACGGCGTGATGAACACCCTTCCCTGGGGCGGCCCCACGGCGCGCGCCGCCACCGCGCTGAAGGTCGACGCCACCGACATCTTCGTCCCGATGATCCCCGCGCTCGCCGTCGGACTCCTCGCCGTCTTCCTCCTCTCCTACGTCCTCGGGCTGCGCGAGCGCAAGCGCCTGGGCACCCTCACCCTGGACGAGGTGCTGGAGCCGGCGACCGAGACGGTGCTGGTCGAGGCCGGAAGCGGCGGCGCCGGCAAGGGCGCCCCGCGGACCGCGACCGCGACCGCGACCGGCGGCGGCGCGGGCGGCGCGGGCGGTACCGCCGGTACCGCCGACGGCAAGGGCCCCGACGCCGAAGAGACCGCGGACGACGACTTCCAGGGCCTGGACCCCGACCGCTCGACCCTGCGCCCCCGCCTCTACTGGTTCAACGCCGGACTCACCCTCGTCCTGCTCACCGCGATGATCATGCAGCTCCTGCCCATCCCGGTCCTCTTCCTGCTCGGCGCAGCACTCGCCCTGACCGTCAACTTCCCCTCCATGACCGACCAGCGGGCCCGGATCGCCGCCCACGCCGACAACGTGCTCAACGTCTCCGGCATGGTCTTCGCGGCAGCCGTCTTCACCGGCGTCCTGACCGGCACCGGTATGGTCGAACACATGGCTGACTGGCTGGTGAGCGCCGTTCCCGAGGGCATGGGCCCGCACATGGGAATCGTCGCCGGGCTGCTGAGCCTGCCCCTCACGTACTTCATGTCGAACGACGGCTTCTACTTCGGCGTCCTGCCCGTCCTCGCCGAGGCCGGCGCCGCGCACGGTGTCTCCCCGCTGGAGGTCGCCCGCGCCTCGATCGTCGGCCAGCCGCTGCACATGTCGAGCCCGCTCGTCCCCGCCGTGTACGTCCTCGTCGGCATGGCCAAGGTCGAGTTCGGCGACCACACCAGGTTCACCGTCAAGTGGGCCGTGCTCACCTCCCTCGTCGTCCTCGCCGCCGCGATCCTCTTCGGCATCATCTGATGGCGGCGGGGGACCGACGCTGGCTGCTGCGCCTCGTCATCGCCTTCGCCTTCTCCCAGGCCGCCGTGTCGATGGCACGGCCGGCCGTCTCCTACCGGGCCCTCGCGCTCGGCGCCGACGAGCGCGCGGTCGGTGTCATCGCCGGTGTGTACGCGCTGCTGCCGCTGTTCGCCGCCGTACCGCTGGGGCGCAGGACCGACCGGGGACGCTGTGTGCCGCTCCTCGCCGTCGGCGCCGCGCTCATCGGCGCCGGCTGCGGGCTCAGCGGTACGGCGGGGTCCCTGACCGCGCTCGCCGCCTGGAGCGGAGTGATGGGCCTCGGCCATCTCTGCTTCGTCATCGGCGCGCAGTCCATCGTGGCGCGCCGCAGCGCACCGGCCGAACAGGACCGCAACTTCGGGCACTTCACCATCGGCGCGTCGCTCGGCCAGCTCGTCGGGCCGGTCGCCGCCGGGCTGCTGGTCTCCGGCCACGACGGCGCGATGGGGCGTACGAGCGCCCTCGCCCTGGTCGTCTCGGCCGGGGTCGCGGCCGTCTCCCTCACATGCCTGCGGCGCATAGAGGCGCCGGTCGTCCCGGCCGCCCGCCCGGTCAGGACGGCCGGGCGGCGGGTCGGGGCAGGGGCGGCCGGGCCCGGCAAGGTGTCCGTGTGGCGCATTCTGCGCACCCGCGGTGTCCCCAGCGGCATCCTCGTCAGCCTGGCCGTGCTCTCGGCCACGGACATCCTCACCGCGTACCTCCCGGTCGTCGGCGAGGAGCGGGGCATCTCCCCGACCACGATCGGTGTGCTGCTGAGTCTGCGGGCAGCCGCCGCCATCGCCTGCCGTCTGGTGATGACCCCGATGATCCAGCGGATGGGACGTACGGTCCTGCTCACCGGCTCGTGTCTGCTGGGCGGGCTGCTCTGCGCGGGCATCGCGCTGCCCGTACCGGTGTGGGGGATGGCCCTGATGCTCGTGGCGCTCGGTTTCTGTCTCGGCGTCGGCCAGCCGCTGTCGATGACGACCGTCGTCCGGGCGGCGCCCGAGGAGGCCCGCTCCACGGCGCTGGCGCTCCGGCTCACCGGCAACCGCCTCGGGCAGGTCGCCGCCCCGGCGTCCGCCGGGCTCGTCGCCGGGGTCGCGGGCACGGGCGCCCCGTTCATGATGCTCGGTGTGCTGCTGCTGGGCGCGGCGGGACTGGGCGTACGGTCCACCCCGCGCGATCCGGCCCCGACGCCCGCGCCGCCGTCGGCCCCGACGCCCGCCCCGGCAAAGGCCGTTGGGATTTCCGACGGGTCGCCCGTCCCCGCCGAGGAGAGCCGCGACCGCCGCTGAACGACACTTTCTACGACTCCTGTCCGGACGCCGCCCCCGCATCCGCCGTACCGCCTCCGGTGTATCGCCCCGGCCGCCACCCGACGGCGCCGCAAGTCATTCCCTGACCCCGGGTAGTCGGCTAACTTCAGGCGTCGCAGGCGCTCAACCTCACCTTCCGGGCGGCATCCTCATGACTCGCGCCATCTCTCTGCACAGTGTCAGCAAGGTGTACGGGCGGACCACGCGTGCCGTGGACCGGTTCTCCCTGGACATCGACCCCGGTGAGTTCGTCGTGCTCCTCGGCCCCTCGGGGTGCGGCAAGTCCACGGTGCTGCGCATGGTCGCCGGTCTGGAGGACATCACCGAGGGGGAGTTGCTGCTCGACGGCGAGCGCTCCAACCTGGTGCCGCCGCGCGACCGCGAGATGGCGATGGTGTTCCAGAACTTCGCGCTCTACCCGAACATGACCAACCGCGACAACATCGGTTTCCCGCTGAGTCTCCAGAGCCCGCGGCAGGACAGCTCCGCACGCGTCGAGGCCACCGCCCGGATGCTCGGCATCGAGCATGTGCTGGACCGCTACCCCAGTCAGCTCTCCGGCGGTGAGCGGCAGCGCGTGGCGATGGGCCGCGCCATCTCGCGGCGCCCCTCCGCGTTCCTGATGGACGAGCCGCTGTCCAACCTGGACTCCAAGCTGCGCAACCATGTGCGGGCCGAGATAGCGCAGCTGACGGCCGAGTTGGGCGTCACGACCATCTATGTGACCCACGACCAGGCCGAGGCGATGTCACTCGGCGACCGGGTCGCGGTGATGCGCGGCGGCGTGCTCCAGCAGGTCAGTTCGCCGCGCGACGTGTACGCGCTGCCGTGCAACGTCTTCGTCGCCGCCTTCATCGGCACCCCGCGCATCAATCTGCTCCAGGCCGTCGTCTACGCGCCCCTCGAAGGCCGGATGTCGATCGATCTCGGCCGGCAGCGGCTGCCCCTGCCCGAACCCCTCAGCCCCGACCACCAGTTGCTCCGGATCCAGCAGGGCCGGAAGATCATCGTCGGGCTGCGGTCCGAGGCGGCGCGTATCGCCCCGCCGAGCCAGGCGCGCCCCGGCGAGGTCGCGCTGAGCGGCATCGTCGAGCACATGGAGTACCAGGGGCACGAGGCGCTGGTGCATCTCAACACCGGCTCGGAGCCCGCCGTGGTGCCCGACCTCGAATCGCCACGCCTCAGGGCCGCCCCGCGCCGCCGCCGTGGCCGGAGCGGGCCGGGGGTCCTGGAGCGGCTGAGGGAGCGGGCCGCCGCGCACGTCCCCGGCCGGGTGCCGGTCAATGTGTCGGGTCCCGTCGTGGCGCTGGACGACCGGGAGCCGGCGAACCCCGCCACGTACACCCCGGACCGCCCCGCGATCTCGGCGAGCGATCTCGTCGTACGGACCGGCCCCGACATGCGGCTGCGCACGGGGGCGCAGGTGCCGCTCCTGGTCGACCTCGCGCATCTCTATGTCTTCGACGACTACGGGCAGCGGATCTGCCCGGCGCCGATGGACATGCCCGGCATCGACACCTGACCGCCCCGGGATGTGACGTTCGGGACTCCCGGGGTACCTGGCGCCGGAAAACTAACACCGCTAGTTTGGGGGTGACGACGCCGACCCCAGCCGTACGCGGCAGTCCTCCGGGAGGAACGAGCGATGAAGGCTCACGACAGCATGTACATCGGCGGCGAATGGCGCCCCGCCGCCGGGCCCGACACCATCGCCGTCGTCAACCCGGCGACCGAGCAGGTCATCGCGGAGGTCCCGGCCGGTACCGCCGAGGACATCGACGCCGCCGTACGGGCCGCGCGGGCCGCCTTCCCCGGCTGGGCCGCCACCCCGCCCGCCGAACGCGCGGCGCGCCTGGCCGCCCTGCGGGACGCGCTGGCCGCCCGCAAGGACGAGATCGCCGAGACCGTCACCGCCGAACTGGGCGCCCCGCTGCGGCTGTCGAAGGCGGTGCACGCCTCGGTGCCGGTGCTCGTCGCCGGCTCGTACGCCGAACTCGCCGCCTCCTACGCCTTCGAGGAGCGGATCGGCAACTCGACGGTGCTGATGGAGCCCGTCGGTGTCGTCGGCGCGATCACCCCGTGGAACTACCCGCTGCACCAGATCGTCGCCAAGGTCGCCCCCGCGCTCGCCGCCGGCTGTGTGATCGTCGTCAAGCCGGCCGAGGACACCCCGCTGACCGCGCAGCTCTTCGCGGAGGCCGTCCACGAGGCGGGCCTGCCGCCGGGCGTCGTCAACGTGGTCACCGGGATCGGCGCCGTCGCCGGCCAGGCGCTCGCCGCGCACGAGGACGTCGACCTGGTCTCGTTCACCGGCTCCACCGCCGTCGGCCGGCAGATCGGTGCCACGGCCGGGGCGGCCGTCAAACGCGTCGCACTGGAGCTGGGCGGCAAGTCCGCCAACGTGATCCTGCCGAGCGCCGACCACGCCAGGGCCGTCAAGGCGGGAGTCGCCAACGTGATGGCCAACTCGGGCCAGACATGCAGCGCGTGGACCCGGATGCTGGTCCACACCGACCGGTACGACGAGGCGGTGGAGGCCGCGGCGGCGGCCGTCGCCTCGTACCGCGCGGGCGACCCGCACGACGAACTGTGCCGTCTGGGCCCCGTCGTCAACGCCACCCAGCACGCCCGGGTGCGCGGCTACATAGCGAAGGGCGTCGCCGAGGGCGCCCGGCTGGTCGCGGGCGGCGCCGAACCCCCGCGCGACACCGGCTACTTCGTCGCCCCGACCGTCCTCGCCGACGTCACCCCCGAGATGACCGTCGCCCAGGAGGAGATCTTCGGCCCCGTCCTGTCCATCATCCGGTACGAGGACGAGGAGGACGCCCTGCGGATCGCCAACGGCACCGTCTACGGCCTCGCCGGCGCCGTCTGGGCGGGCGACGACGACGAGGCCGTCGCCTTCGCGCGGCGGATGGACACCGGGCAGGTCGACATCAACGGCGGCCGGTTCAACCCCCTTGCCCCGTTCGGCGGTTACAAGCAGTCGGGCGTCGGCCGGGAGCTCGGCCCGCACGGACTCGCCGAGTACCTCCAGACCAAGTCCCTCCAGTTCTGAGCCGGGAGAGAGAACGATCGTGGTCCGCGCAGCCGTCCTGCCCGCCGTCGGGGCTCCGTTGGAGATCACCGACATCGAACTGCCCGAGCCCGGCCCCGGCCAGGTACGGATCCGACTGGCCGCGGCCGGGGTCTGCCACTCCGACCTGTCCCTCACCGACGGCACGATGCGGGTGCCCGTACCGGCCGTCCTCGGCCACGAGGGCGCGGGCACGGTCCTGTCCGTCGGCGAGGGCGTCACCCACATCGCGCCGGGCGACGGCGCCGTACTCAACTGGGCGCCGTCCTGCGGCGAGTGCCACCACTGCCGGCTCGGTGAGGTCTGGCTCTGCGCCTCGGCGCTGACCGGCACGGGCGCCGTCCACGCCCGTACGGCCGACGGCACACCGCTCCACCCCGGGCTGAACGTCGCGGCGTTCGCCGAGGAGACGGTCGTCGCCGCGAACTGCGTCCTGCCGGCCCCCGACGGCATCCCGCTCACCGACGCGGCGCTGCTCGGCTGCGCCGTACTGACCGGGTACGGCGCGGTGCACCACTCCGCCCGGGTGCGGGCGGGCGAGAGCGTGGTGGTCTTCGGTGCCGGCGGGGTCGGTCTTGCCGTGCTCCAGTCCGCCCGGATCGCCGGGGCCTCGACCGTCGTGGCCGTCGATGTCTCCCCGGAGAAGGAGGAGTTGGCGCGGGCGGCCGGAGCCACCGACTATCTCGTCGCCTCCGCCACCACCGCCAAGGACGTCCGCAAGCTGACCGGCGGGCACGGGGCGGACGTCGCCGTGGAGTGCGTCGGCCGCGCCGTCACCATCCGTACGGCCTGGGAGTCCACCCGCCGGGGAGGCAGGACCACGGTCGTCGGCATCGGCGGCAAGGACCAGCAGGTCACCTTCAACGCGCTGGAGCTGTTCCACTGGGGACGCACCCTGTCGGGGTGTGTGTACGGCAACTGCGACCCGGCCCGCGATCTGCCGGTCATCGCCGGACACGTCCGGGCCGGACGGCTCGACCTCGGCGCGCTGGTGACGGAACGGATCACGCTGGACGGGATCCCGGCCGCGTTCGACTCCATGGTCGCGGGGCGCGGCGGCCGGGCGCTGATCGTCTTCTAGGAGTGCCCGACGCTCAGGAGGCACCGGGCAGTTGGTCCGTCACCGGGCGGGAGCGCGAGCGTGCCACCGCCACACCCGCCAGACAGAGCACACCACCGGCGAGCGTGAGCGGGCCGGGGATCTCGTCCAGCAGCAGCCAGGCCATCAGGACGACGATCGCCGGCACCGCGTACGTCGTGGCGCCCATCCGTGACGCGGTCGTACGGGCCAGGGCGTACGCCCAGGTCGTGAACGCCAGCGCGGTCGGGAAGACGCCCAGATAGACCATGTTGAGCGTCGCGGACAGCGGCGCGTGCGCGGCGTCCCGCACGAGCTGCCAGCCGAACGGCAGACAGCCCACCGCCCCGATCAGGGCGCCGTACGTGGTGACCTGCAACGGCGTCGCGTACGCCAGCGTCGGCTTCTGCGCGACCACACCGCCCGCGTACGCCACCGCCGCCACCAGGCAGAGCAGCACGCCCAGTACGGAGGTGCTGCCCCCGCCCGCCATCGACAGGCCGACCACCACGGCGCCGGCGAAGGAGACCGCCATGCCCGTGAGCAGCCGGGGCGCCAGGCTCTCGCCGAGCAGGCGGAAGGCGAGCAGCGCCATCAGCAGCGGCGCGATGTTCACGACGAGGGACGCCGTGCCCGCGTCGACCAGTTGCTCGCCCCAGTTGAGAACCACCGAGTAGCCGCCGAACCAGAGCAGTCCGGAGACCACGATGCCGGGCCAGGCGGCCCTCGGCGGCAGCCCTTCACGGCGTATCAGCAGGATCGCGACCAGCACCAGCGAGCCGGTCAGCAGCCGCCCCAGCGCCAGCGCGCCCGGCGCGTACGCCTCGCCCGCGCTGCGGATGGAGACGAAGGCCGACGCCCAGAGGACGACGGTGACCCCGGCGGCGGCCAGCGCCAGCGGCTGCGCGCGGCCGGTCGCCGGGGTGGACGCGCCGCCGGTAGCAGGGGGTGTCGGGGTGGCCGGGCGCGCCTGGGCGCGCGGACCGGAGGAGTTCGCCATGGAGCGATGTTAAGCCCTGAACAGTTCGGCTGTCACCGAACTATTAACGGAGTTTCGCCGGCTCGATCCCCAGCAGCTCGGCGAAGACACGCTCACCGGTCGGTGTCACCCGCACCGCCCGCTCCGTGCCGATGCGCACGCACCACTTCGACTCCAGCGCCAGCCGGCACAGCCCGGCCCCCGCCACCCCCGCCAGATGGCGCCGGCGCTCCGTCCAGTCCAGACAGGAGCTGACCACCGGGCGCCGGCCGGCGCCGTCCAGCGCGATCCCCCGCTCGCGGAACCAGTCCGTGCCCTGCTCGGTGAGGGCGAAGCCCGCGTCGGTGAGCAGCAGTCCGCGCCGGGACATGGCATCGGTGAGGGTCACCCCGAGCCGCCCGGCGAAGTGGTCGTAGCAGGTACGGCCGCGCGCCATGGCGCCGCTCGCCCTCGACGCACGCACGATGTGCGGGCTGTCCCGGCCCGGCATCACATGCGCGGCCAGCGACTCGACCAGCTCGGCGGTGGTCGCGTCGGCCAGCCGTACATACCGGTGGCGGCCCTGCCGCTCCTCGGTGACCAGCCGGGCGGCGATCAGCTTCCCGATGTGCTCACTGGCGGTGGACGCCGCGACACCGGCCTCGCGGGCCAGCTCGCCGGCCGTCCAGGCGCGCCCGTCGAGCAGGGACAGACAGAAGACGGCGCGGGTCTCGTCGGCCAGCAGCGCGGCGAAGCCCGCGACGAGCGCGCCGGGGGACGCCGAGGGGGCGGGGAGTTCGAAGAGGTCGGACTTCGGGGTGGAGGTCTGCGGCATATCTCCAGGGTGCCTCAGAAACGCTTCGGCGTGGCCCGAACTGTCTCATACTGGGCGGCCAGCCCGTCGATCAGTGCCCTGAGCCCCGTCTCGAAGGCGCCCTCGTCCACCCGCTGCTGCCGCTCGGCCAGCAGATGAGCCTGGCCGAGGTGCGGATAGTCGGCGGGGTCGTACGCCGTCTCGTCGTCCACGAAGCCGCGCGCGAACGAGCCGAGCGCCGACCCCGTGATGAAGTACCGCATCAGCGCCCCGATATGGGTGGCCTGGACCGGCGGCCACCCGGCCCGGACCATCGCGCCGAAGACCGTGTCGGCCACCCGCAGCCCCGCCGGGCGGCGGCCGGGCCCCTGGGCGAGGACCGGCACGATGTGCGGGTGCGCCGTGAGCGCGGCGCGATACGAGACGGCGTAGTCGTGCAGCGCGGTGCGCCAGTCGCGTACGTCGTCCTCGTCGAACATCGACAGATCGACCTGCGCGCTGACGGAGTCCGCGACGGCGTCCAGGATCTCGTCCTTGTTGCGGAAGTGGTTGTAGAGGGACGGTCCGCTGACCCCCAGCTCCGCCGCCAGCCGGCGGGTGGAGACGGCACCGAGCCCCTCGGCGTCGACGAGCGCGCCCGCCGTCGCGACGATGCGGTCTCTGCTGAGGAGCGGCTTGCGGGGTCGGGCCATGGCGCACATCGTAGGGCGACGGCCCCGCGGCGGTCCGCCCGCGCGTACGACGCCGGTTCGACCGGACACCTAAGCGCTTGCTCACCTTCGGGGTAGGGTGTGCGTTCTGTTGACCGGAAGAGGCCGGAAGGGGCGAGAGGGATGCGTACGGCGGAACGGACGCCCGACGGCGAGGGCATGCCGTGGGGTGAGGTCACCCCCGAGGCGGCCAGAAGGCTCCTCGTCGCCGCCGTGGAGGCGTTCGCCGAACGCGGGTACCACGCCACCACCACCCGCGACATCGCGAGCCGCGCCGGGATGAGCCCGGCGGCGCTCTACATCCACTACAAGACCAAGGAAGAACTGCTCCACCGGATCAGCCGCATCGGCCACGACAAGGCCCTGGAGATCCTGACCGCCGCCGCCGACCGCGACGGCACGGCGGCCGAGCGCCTCACCGGCGCGGTCCGCTCCTTCGTCCGCTGGCACGCGGCACGCCACACCACGGCCCGCGTCGTCCAGTACGAACTCGACGCCCTCGCCGACGAACACCGCACCGAGATCGTCGAGCTGCGCCGACGCAGCGACGCGACGGTGCGCCGGATCCTCCAGGACGGCGTACGGGACGGGGAGTTCGACGTCCCGGACGTCCCCGGCACCACCCTCGCCGTGCTGTCGCTCTGCATCGACGTGGCGCGCTGGTTCAACACCGAGGGGCGCCGGACGCCCGACGAGGTCGGCGCGCTCTACGCCGACCTCGTGCTGCGCATGGTGGTGGCGCGGGACCGCCCGCTGCCGCCGGTGACCGGCCGGACGTGACCGGCCGGAAGCGGCGGCGGGTGGGTGGTCAGAAGTAGTAGCGGGAGACCGACTCCGCGACGCACACCGGCTTCTCGCCGCCCTCACGCTCCACCGTGACGACGGCCGTGACCTGCACGCCACCGCCCGCCTCGGCGACCTCCTTCAGCACGGCCGTCGCGCGCACCCGGGAGCCCGAGGGCACGGGGGAGGGGAAACGTACCTTGTTGGCGCCGTAGTTGACGCCCATCGTCACGTTCCGCACGGTCAGGATCTGCGGGACGAGGACCGGCAGGAGCGACAGCGTCAGATAGCCGTGCGCGATGGTCGTGCCGAACGGACCCTTCGCGGCCTGCTCCGGATCCACATGGATCCACTGGTGGTCACCGGTGGCCTCGGCGAAGAGATCGATCCGCTTCTGGTCGACCTCCAGCCAGTCGCTGTGTCCCAACTGCTCGCCGACAGCGGCGCGCAGCTCCTCCGCGGAAGTGAAGACCCTCGGCTCAGCCATGTCTGTCGATCCCTGCCTCTCCAAGCGGGTGTCCAAGCGCTTGCTCAGCATGGTGGGGGCCGTCTGTCCTGTCAACGCGTGACACGACGCCCACGTAGGGTCGGTGGGGTGCCGCAGATTCCGGAGAAGATCCATGAACTCACCGTCGGGCAGCTGTCAGCGCGCAGCGGTGCCGCGACGTCGGCCCTGCACTTCTACGAGACGAAAGGGCTGATCAGCAGCCGCCGTACGAGCGGCAACCAGCGCCGCTACAGCAGGGACACCCTTCGCCGGGTCGCGTTCGTGCGCGCGGCCCAGCGCGTCGGCATCCCGCTCGCCACCATCAGGGACGCTCTCGCGGAGCTTCCCGAGGGGCGTACTCCGAACCATGACGACTGGGCACGGCTCTCCGCGGCCTGGCGCTCCGAACTGGACGAGCGCATCCGGCAACTCGGCCGGCTGCGTGACCATCTGACCGACTGCATCGGCTGCGGCTGTCTCTCGCTGGAGACCTGCGTGCTGTCCAACCCCGACGACGTGTTCGGCGACCGGATGTCGGGCTCCCGGCTGCTGGCGGAGCGCAAGCGCGCCGCGAAGTAGCGTCCGGAAGCGGCGTTCGGAAGTGGCGTCCGACGGATCGGCGCGCCCCTGGCCGATCCGTACGTCGTCGTCCACCGTCTGCCGTTACTCGTCCGTCGTCCGTCGTCCGGCGCCGTCGGCCCGCCCAGCCCGGGGCGGGTCAGGCCACCGAGGCCAACTCCCGCTGCCGTACGCGCTTCGCCCGCTCCATGGCCTCGGACGTAAGAACGGGCCGTGGCACGACAATGCCACAGCCCTTGCACACCGCTCCCGCCCAGGGAGCCTGCGACAGATCCGGCCGCCAGACGATTCCCTTCTCCGCGCACACCGGGCACGCGCCGCCCGGTCCCGACTCCAGCCCGGCGATCAGCCGGCGGAGCACCTCGGCCAGCGGCTCCGTCGGATGCACGGCCGGGTCGTCGCACCGCACCACCCCGTTGCCGCCCCACGTCCTGCGGTGCCAGTCGTCGAACGTGCCTGGTCTTCTCAGTCCGTCGTGCTTCTCGCGCTTACGGCGCTTGGCGAACTGCGTCTCGTACGCCAGCCAGACGGCCCGCGCCTCTTCCAGTTCGTCGAGCGCGGCCATCAGCCGCACCGGATCGGGAGCCCTGTCCTCCGGCTCGATGTCGTGCCGTTCACACAGATGGTCCCAGGTGGCCCGATGCCCATAAGGGGCAAATCGCTCAAGGCACTTACGCAGTGAATACCGGCGTAGTGCCAGGTCGCATCGGGGATCGCGCACCTGTCTCGCGAGACTCCGGAATCCGGCCATCGCCTGCCACCTCCGTCGTTGCTGCATCGGCGTCATCCAATAGACGTACGCGTGCCCGATCCGGCTCCATCGAAAATGCGATGGCAGCCATCAATGGGCTTTTCACCCATGAGGACTGCCATCAGCCCCGCTCAGCGGTACTGGAGGTACCGCTCACGGGTCTTCTCGAACGCGGCGAGTTCGGCGCGCCAGGCGCCGGCCACCTCGTCCGTGTCCGCGCCCGCGTCAATCAATGTGCGTACGGAGGTGGAGCCGGTCAGCTTGTCGATCCAGTTGTCCGGGCGCCAGGCGAAACCGCTCCACGTCCTCCTGGCCGTCACCAGCAGCGCGATGCCCGTCCGCACCGGGTCGAACGACTCCCGGTCGTGGACGTGCAGTTGGACCCCGCCGACCGTCTTCCCCTGGAACTTGGAGAACGTCGGCGCGAAGTACGCCTCACGAAAACGCACCCCGCGCAGTCCCTCCGCGTTGGCGGCCTCGGCCCACGCGCGGTCGATCCCCTCGGCGCCGAGCAGTTCGAAGGGGCGGGTCGTGCCCCGGCCCTCGGAGAGGTTGGTGCCCTCGAAGAGGCAGGTGCCCGAGTAGACCAGCGCGGTCTCCGGCGTGGGCATGTTGGGGCTCGGCGGCACCCAGGGCAGTCCGGTCCGGTCGAAGAAGTCGGCGCGGCGCCAGCCGGACATCTTCACGATGTCCAACTCCACGGGCCGGTCGAGGAATTCGCCGTTGAAGAGGAGCGCCAGTTCGGTGACCGTCATGCCGTGGGCCTGCGCGATCGGCCGGCGGCCGACGAACGTGGCGAACTCCGGGTGCAGGACCGGCCCGAGCGCCGCCCGGCCGGTGACCGGGTTCGGGCGGTCGAGCACGACGAAGCGCTTGCCCGCGAGGGCCGCCGCCTCCATGCAGTCGTAGAGCGTCCAGATGTAGGTGTAGAAGCGGGCGCCCGCGTCCTGGATGTCGAAGACGACCGTGTCGACACCGGACTCGGTGAAGATGTCCGCGAGCGGCTGTCCGCTGGTCTGGTACGTGTCGTACACCGGCAGCCCGGTCGCCGGGTCGTCGTACCTGCCCTCGGAGCCGCCGGCCTGCGCCGTGCCCCGGAAGCCGTGCTCGGGGCCGAAGACGGCGGTCAGGTTCACGCGCTCGTCGGGGTGCATGACGTCGACGACGTGCCGTACGTCCTGGGTGACGCCGGTCGGGTTGGTGACGATCCCCACCCGCTGCCCGGCGAGCGTGCGGTAGCCGTCGGCGGCCAGCCGGTCGAAGCCGGTACGGACCCGCCCGCTCCCGCCGCTCCCGCCGCTCCCGCCGGTCGCGGCGGCCGGGGGAACGGCCGCCGCGACAGCGCCCACCGCGCCCACCGCACCGCCCGCGGCGATCAGACTCCTTCGGGACAGGCTCATTCGGCCACCTCCGTCATCGGCGTGCTGTTTGTCATGGGCACGCACTCTAGTCCTTCCCCGCAACATACCGACCGGTTAGTCTGCTGGTGTCGAGCGGTGTGTGCCGCGGTGGACGGTGAACGGTGACGGTGAACCGGAGAGGCAGGTCCGATGGTTACGGTGCGGGACGCGCGAGTGGTGGTCACAGGAGCCGGTGGCGGTATCGGTGCCGCGCTCGCCCGCAGATTCGTCGCCGGGGGCGCCCGCGTGGTCGTCAACGACCTCGACGCCGGCAAGGCCCGGGCAGTGGCCGAGTCCATCGGCGCCCTCGCCGCCGTACCGGGCGACGCGTCCGACGTGGTCGAGCAGGCACGCGACGCGCTCGGCGGCGCCGTCGACATCTACTGCGCCAACGCCGGTGTCGGCTCGGCCGGTGACGCCTTCGCCGCCGAGGACGTCTGGGCGTCGGCCTGGGACGTCAACGTCATGGCGCACGTCCGCGCCTCCCGGGTCCTGCTGCCCGGCTGGCTGGAGCGCGGCACGGGCCGGTTCGTCTCCACCGTCTCCGCCGCCGGACTCCTCACGATGATCGGCGCCGCGCCGTACAGCGTCACCAAGCACGGCGCGCTCGCCTACGCGGAATGGCTCTCCCTGACCTACCGTCACCGTGGACTCAAGGTGCACGCGATCTGCCCGCAGGGCGTACGGACGGACATGCTGACCGCCTCGGGAGCGGCGGGCGGACTCGTACTCGCCCCGACGGCGATCGAGCCCGACGAGGTCGCCGACGCGCTGTTCGACGCGATGGACGAGGACCGGTTCCTGGTGCTGCCGCACGCCGAGGTGGCGGACTACTCCCGGGCCCGCGCCGGCGACCCCGACCGCTGGCTGAACGGCATGAACCGGATCCAGCAGAAATGGGAAGCGACCGGGCCGTGACCGGGCCGGCGGCCATGAGTGGGAAGATCCTCGGGCGGCAGCCGCGTCCGTACCGGGGGACGGCGGCGGGCACCACGGCGGCGCACCCCGCCGAGAACTGAGAGAGGCAGGCGGCGACAGTGGCCAGAACGACGGACGGGAACGGCATGCCCGTACCCCAGCGGCTGCTGGCCGCCGCCACCCGGCTCTTCGCCGAGCAGGGCTACGGCAGCACGTCGGTCCAGGAGATCGTGGAGGCGGCGGGCGTCACCAAGGGCGCGCTCTACCACTACTTCGGCTCCAAGGAAGACCTCCTCCAGGAGGTGTACGCGCGGGTGCTCCGCCTCCAGCAGGAGCGGCTGGACGCCTTCGCCGACGCCGACGAGCCCGTGGAGCGACGGCTCCGGGCGGCGGCGGCCGACGTGGTCGTCACCACCATCGACAATCTGGACGACGCGGCGATCTTCTTCCGCTCGATGCACCATCTCAGCCCCGAGAAGAACAAACAGGTACGGGCCGAACGGCGGCGCTACCACGAGCGGTTCCGCGCGCTGGTCGAAGAGGGCCAGCGCACCGGGGTGTTCACCTCCGCCACACCGGCCGACCTGGTGGTGGACTACCACTTCGGCTCCGTCCACCACCTCTCCACCTGGTACCGCCCCGACGGGCCGCTCACCCCGCAGCAGGTCGCCGACCACCTCGCCGATCTGCTGCTGCGCGCGCTGCGCCCGTGAGCGAGTGCGGGCTCACCGCCCGGGGCGGCCGACGCGGACCTCGCCGCCCTCGGGGCTGAGCGCGATGAGACACGTGGTCGAGGACCGCCCGCTGCCCGCGTAGCCCGCGCGCCCGCGCCGGTGGGCCCCGATCGCCGAATGGGGCCCGGCGTGGGCCTTCGGACCCTCGCGCTGGGTCCGGGGGCCGTCGTTACCGTTCCGGACGGCGGGGTGACGCTCCCCGCCCCCGACGCGGGCTACGACGAGGTGACGTGTGAAACGCAGCGACTGGATACGCCGGGCCGTACGCCTGAACAGAGGGCAGTCGGCTCCCGAGTATCTGGGGATGCTGGCGCTCGTCGCCGTGGTGACCGGCGCGATCGTCGCGACCGGCATCGGCGGTGACGTGTCCGGTTACGCGCGCCACCATGTCTGCCGCATCGTCCACATGGCCGACGGCGGCGGCTGCGAGGCCGGGAACGAATCCGGTCCCGGCGAACCCGTCGAGCCCGCGACAGCCCCCGGCGAGAGGCCCGGCGGGCCGGGCGGGCCGGACGAGGGGCCCGTCGACAGGCCCGGTGAGACGCCCGTCGTCGAAGCCACCGGCAAGCCCGCCGGCGAGGGGAACGCGCTCCCCAGCCTCTGCTTCGAGCCGCGCGAGCGGTCCTCGAACTCCAGGGTCTCCGTGCCGGGCAACGGCCCCGTCAGCAAGGCGGCGGCCTGGGGCTACTCGTACCTGGTCAACTTCGTCATCGACGAGATCGACAACGAGAAGAACAAGGAGAAGCGGGTCCAGCTGGCGCTCGACGACCTCGCCTACTGCCTGCCCGACCACAACATCGTCATCGCCCAGCCGCACGAGGGAAACCTTCAGCAGATGGACGGCGCGGCCCTGATCGAGACCGTCGAGATCAGCGGCACGACCTACCGCGTCTACGCCTTCAAGACCGGGAAGTTCACCTGGTCCGACGACGCCGACCTCGGCTGGAAGAACCGGGCGTTCCACGGCGTCTTCGACGTCAGCGACGACCGCCGCACCGTCACCTTCCAGGAGCCGCCCCGCCCCAAGCGGAAGGAGGGCTGGCGGCCCGGCGACGAGGGGTGCCAGATCGAGGGGCAGGAACCGCCCGACCGCAGCCGGTACTACAACACCTACTCCCCGCTGGACAACGAGGCGTCGACGCAGGCGGTCCGGATGCTCGTGAACGATCTGCGCCGCTGCTACCCCGACTACAACGTTCTCGCGATGCACTCGGAGCAGCCGTCGCACTGGGTGGACGAGCCGGACTCCTTCGTCCACGAGGGCCGATACCGGCTGAACTCCCCGGAGTACCACGACGACGAGTCCGGCGACGACATCGCGTCCGGCCGGGCCGTGTTCGACGTGTACGTCTTCGACAAGGGGAGGTTCAGCAACGACGGCGACGGCGGCTACACCAACTGGGCCTACTACGGCGACTTCTCCCGCGACGGCAAGGAGGCGGCCTTCGAGCAGCCCGAACCCGCCGATCTGGAGGCCGATTCCATCCCCACCGGCCCGGGCACGGTCAACTTCAACGACGAGACACCGAAGTACACGGGGGCCGGACCGTACCCGGGCACCGACTACTCCGGCGATGTCCCGGGCGACGACGGCGAGCTGACGCGGTCGCTGATCGAGGAGTACGGCCGGAGCTTCCCCGACACGAACATCATCGCGGTGAAGTCCTTCAACGACATCTCCTTCTCCGGAGTCTCCGGTATCGAACACCTCGCGGTGGTGGACGGCGTCAACATCTTCGCCGTCGACGAGGGAACCCTCGTCAACAACGGTGACGGCGGCTGGCAGAACTGGGGCTTCACCGGCTACTACGACTACGACCCGGACGAGAAGCAGGTCACCTTCAAGCGGTAGCGGCCCTGGCTACTGATACTTCTTCAACTCCCGCCGCGCCAACGACCGTTGGTGCACCTCGTCCGGGCCGTCCGCCAGCCGCAGCGTGCGCGCCGCCGCCCACAGCTCCGCCAGCGGATAGTCCTGGCTCACCCCGCCCGCGCCGTACAGCTGCACCGCGCTGTCGATGATGCCGACCACCGCGCGCGGCGTCGCGATCTTGATGGCCTGGATCTCCGTGTGCGCGCCCCGGTTGCCGACCGTGTCCATCAGCCAGGCCGTCTTGAGCACCAGCAGCCGCAACTGCTCGACCGTCACCCGCGCGTCGGCGATCCAGTTCCGGACCACGCCCTGCGCGGCGATGGGCTTGCCGAAGGCCGTACGGGACACCGCCCGCCGGCACATCAGCTCGATGGCGCGCTCGGCCATGCCGATCAGCCGCATGCAGTGGTGGATCCGGCCGGGGCCGAGCCGGGCCTGGGCGATGGCGAACCCGCCGCCCTCCTCGCCGATCAGATGGGTGGCCGGGACCCGGACGTCCGAGAACGACACCTCGGCGTGGCCGCCGTGGGAGTGGTCCTCGTAGCCGTACACGCTCATCGCGCGCTCGACGGTGAGACCGGGGGTGTCGCGCGGGACGAGGATCATCGACTGCTGGCGGCGGGCGTCGGGCCCGTCCGGGTCGGTCTTGCCCATCACGATGAAGATCCGGCAGTCCGGGTTCATCGCCCCGGAGATGTACCACTTACGGCCGTTGATCACATACTCGTCACCGGCGCGCTCGATCCGGGTGCGGATGTTCGTCGCGTCGGACGAGGCGACCTCCGGTTCGGTCATCGCGAACGCCGAGCGGATCTCACCGGCCAGCAGCGGCCGGAGCCAGCGCTCCTTCTGCTCGTCGCTGCCGAACTGGGCGAGCACCTCCATGTTCCCGGTGTCGGGCGCCGCGCAGTTGAGCGCCGTCGGGGCCAACTGCGGGCTGTGGCCGGTGATTTCGGCGAGCGGCGCGTACTGGAGATTGGTCAGCCCGGCGCCGTGCTCGCTGTCCGGCAGGAAGAGATTCCACAGCCCGCGCCCGCGCGCCTCGGCCTTCAGCTCGTCCACGATCTCCGGGGTGTCCCAGGGGTCGGCGAGAGCGGCCCGCTGTTCGTGGGCGACCGGCTCGGCGGGACGGATGTGCTTGTCCATGAAGTCCAGCAGCTCGCTGCGGAGTTCCTCGGTACGGGCGTCGAATGCGAAGTCCATGGGTCCCGGTCAGCCTTCCTGGAGGGTGGTGAGGCCGTGCTCGATGAAGACGGGGACGAGATCCCCGATGCGCTCGAATCCGCCGCCGACGGTCTGGCCCAGCGTGTAGCGGTAGTGGATGCCTTCGAGGATCACCGCGAGCTTGAACCAGGCGAAGGCCGTGTACCAGGCGATCGCCGAGGTGTCGCGGCCCGACCCGGCGGCGTAGCGCGCGATCAGCTCGGCGGGGTCGGGATGCCCGGCCGCGCCCGCAGTCGTACTGATCGGGGAGCCGGTGATCTCCAGCGGCGCGCTGTACATCACGAGCAGCCCGAGATCGGTCAGCGGATCGCCGAGCGTGGACATCTCCCAGTCCAGGACGGCCTTGATGCGGTCGTCGTCGCCGATCAGGACGTTGTCGAGCCGGTAGTCGCCGTGAATGACCGTCGGCGCGGGGGAGTCCGGCAGCGAGCGGCCGAGCGCGGCGTGCAACTCGTCGACGCCGGCCAGGTCCCGGTTCCGTGAGGCGTCCAACTGCTTTCCCCAGCGGCGCAGTTGACGGTCGAGGAAACCCTCGGGCCGGCCGAAGTCGGCGAGTCCCACCGCCGAGGGGTCGACCGCGTGCAGTTCGACCAGGGTGTCGACCAGGCCGAGGAGCGCGGCGCGGGTGCGCCCGGGGCCGAGGGGGGCGAGCTGTTCGGCCGTACGGTACGGGGTCCCCCGCACGTACTCCATCAGGTAGAAGGGCGCCCCGAGCACATCGGGGTCCTCGCACAGCAGCAGGGGCTCGGGCACCGGCACGGCCGTCGGGTGCAGGGCGCTGATCACCCGGAACTCGCGCTTCATGTCGTGCGCCGTGGCGAGGACATGGCCGAGCGGGGGCCTGCGGACCACCCAGTCCCGCGCGCCATCGGTGACCAGATAGGTCAGATTCGACCGGCCGCCCTCGATCAGCCGGGCGCTCAGCGGTCCGCCCACCAGTCCGGGGCGCTCGCGGTCGAGGTGGCCGCGCAGCCGCTCCGGGTCGAGTCCTGGCGGGGGACTGGCGCTCATCGGTCGTACCTCCATGGGGGCGGGGGCGGTGGAAAGCCTTCGCCGTTCATGATGCCGACCAGTCGGTATGCCGTCCAGTGCGGAACGGGATCCAGGTGCCGGGTCCGGGGGCCGGACCCGGCGGCGGGCGGCCGGGTCAGTGGTCGTCCCAGTGGCCCTCGTGGGCGGCGTGCCGGTGGCCGTCGTGGACGTAGTCCTTGTGGTCGCCGTGCGCGACGGCGGGGTGGCCGCAGCCCTCGCCGTGCCGGTGGGGGTGGCTCTCGTGGACGACATGGGCCACGGGCTCGCACTCGTCCCAGTGCTCGACGTGCTTGCGGTGCAGATGGCCGTCGTGCGCGTAGTCGACGTGGTCGCCGTGCCGCACCTCGGTGTGGCCGCAGGTCGGTCCGTGGGTGTGTTCGTGCCTGGCGTGTTCCTGGTGAAGCGGCGTCATGATGTGCACCTTTGCTGTGGTTCGGGCGATAGGTGAGCGGCCGGTCGGGACGCTACCAGTCCTGTCCGTGATGGTCGGTAAGTCCGGTTCGCGTCCCGTAAATCGGATGACCGCACGAGCCGCCCGGTGCTGAACTGGGGGACATGACCGCCGCAGCCGCACCGCCGCCCCAGCCCTTCCGCTGGTCGCTGTCCTCGTTCGGCGGCGGCCGGCCCGACCAACTCGGCACGCTCGCCACGCCGGAGGACCCGAGCCCGCCCTCCGATGCGGTCCTCCGTGAGCTGACCACCGCCACCGCCAAGGTCCTCGCCCGCGTCGACGGCGCCGACCTCTGCTTCCTCGGCCGGTCGCTGGACTCGATGTACGACCTGCTGACCGGCGCGCTGGAGCACTCGCCGTGGGACGGGCGGCTGCTGCGGCTGCCGGTCTCCTGCATGGCCGACACCCACTGGAGCCCCGCCGACGCCCGCCGCTTCCGCGAACACCTCGCCTCCGTGGGACTTGAGCCGTACGCGCTGGCGCGCCGTAGACGCCCCATCGCCCTGGTCGACGTCGTCGCGGAGGGGCGCAGTTACGGCACGCTCCACCGTCATCTCGCCGAGTGGATCGAGGAGACCCGCGAGCCGTGGGCGGTCATCCGGCGCAAGCTCCGGTACATCGGCGTGACGGCGCGCACGCGCACCAGCCCCCGCACCTGGCGCTGGCAGCAGGATCCCGACAACGCCTGGGTGCGGACCCTGCCGGCCGCCCATGTGACCGACGTGTCCCTCGACGGCCGGGTGTGGTCGTATCTGGCGAACGATCAGCCGAAGGTCAACCAGTCCTTCCCGCACGGGAACTGGTTCGACGAGGAGTCGACGCCGGCGCCCCGCCACCACCGGGTCGCCCGCGCGCTCGCCGAGGCCCGGTACTTCACCGACGCGGGCCGCGACAGCCGGCTGCGCGAGGAGCTGATCCGGCTGATGGCCCGTGAGCCGGGCTTCGCGGGGCGCGAACAGCGCCGGATCGCGCTGGCGCTCCGTACCAGGGCGACCTCCCGCACCGGCTCGGGCGCCCGCCCCCGCTCCGGCACACGGGCGCGCTACAAGACGGGCAACCGGTAGCGCGCCCTCACAGCACCGTCACACCGAACGCCGCCAGACAGATCACACACACCACCGTCGCCACTCCCGCGCGCACCGGCAGCGCGCGCGGCTCCGCGGTGTCCAGCGCCACCATCCGCCGGTGCGCCACCAGGAGGAACGCCAGCCAGACGAGCAGGCCCAGCGCCGCCGCGACCACCCCGGCGGCCGTCGTGTCGCCCCGGACGACCTGCCGGCCCGCGAGCACCGCCACGACCGTGTACGTCAGCGTCGTACGCCGCCAGGCCAGCCGGGTCCGCTCCGGCTGGAGGCCCGGGTCCCGCGCGGCGTCACCCGGGGGCGGGCCGCCCATCAGCGGCTCCCGCCCGCCACCACCACGACCAGCATGATCACGGCGACGGCCGCCACCGACAGACCCAGCAGCGTCGGAAAGGCCGTCACCGGCAGATCCTCGCCCCGGCGCATCGCCCGCTCGCTGCGCACCCACTGGCTGATCGCCCGCAGCGCGCTGAGCGCGCCGATCGCGAAGAGCACCACCGCGAGCCCCACCCGGACACCCCAGCGCAGGTCCGGCAGGAACTGGTCGACCGCGAATCCGCCGCCCACCAGGGCGAGCGCGGTCCGGATCCAGGCCAGGAACGTGCGCTCGTTGGCGAGCGAGAAGCGGTAGTCGGGCGTCGTGCCCTCGTCGCTGATCCGCCGGGGCGCGAACCACAGACGCAGGCTCCGCACAAAGTCGATCACCCGTCGCACCTTACGCATCTCGCGTGCGGGCCGCCTTCAGCAGCTCGTACGCCATCAGACCGTCCGGCGTCCACCGCCGCCCGCCGTCGCCGGCGCCCTCCGCGTTTTCGGCCAGCCGTCGCTCCAGCTCCGCGTCGGTGAGAAAAGCGTGCCAGTCGATCTCCTCCAGCTGCGGGGAGACCGGCAGTACGCAGCGGACCTCGTAGACCCGGGACCACCACCGTCCCTCCTCGGCGTCGTAGAGGAACGTGAACAGCGGTACGGGGCGCGGCAGGCCCGACACCCCCAGCTCCTCCTCGGCCTCGCGCAGCGCCGCGTCGTCGTACGTCTCGCCCGCGTCCACCACACCGCCCACGAACATGTCGTAGTGGGACGGGAAGGCCGCCTTGGTCGGGGTCCTGCGGTGGACGAAGATTCGGTCGTCCGCGTCGCGCGCGAGGACGAAGACGCAGCGGTGCCGCAAGCCCTTCGCGTACGCCTCACCGCGTGTGGCCTGCCGTACGACGTGGTCGTGCTCGTCCACGATGTCGATGATCTCGTCGGAGCTGCTCATGCGGGACAGCCTGGCACGCACGGCCGGTTGACTCGTTACCGGCCCGTACGGAAGATCGGACCACCTCAGTCGCCCCGAGAAGGTGGGAACCCATGGCGTACGACGCCGACGTGATCGTGATCGGCGCGGGACTGGCCGGTCTTGTCGCCACCGCCGAACTCGTGGACGCCGGGCGCTCGGTGATCCTGCTCGACCAGGAACCCGAGGCGTCCATCGGCGGACAGGCGCACTGGTCCTTCGGCGGGATGTTCCTCGTGGACTCGCCCGAGCAGCGACGGCTGCGCGTCAGGGACAGCCGTGATCTCGCGCTCCAGGACTGGCTCGGCACGGCCGGCTTCGACCGCGCGGAGGACCACTGGCCGCGCAAGTGGGCCGAGGCGTACGTGGACTTCGCCGCCGGGGAGAAGCGGTCCTGGCTGCGGGAGCGGGGGGTGCGGTTCTTCCCGGTCGTCGGCTGGGCCGAGCGCGGCGGCTACGGCGCGCGCGGGCACGGCAACTCGGTGCCGCGCTTCCACATCACCTGGGGGACGGGACCCGGCGTCGTCGAGCCGTTCGAACGGAAGGTGCGCGAAGGCGTCGCCAAGGGGCTGGTGACGTTCCGCTTCCGGCACCGGGTCACCGGGCTCGGCGCCACCGCGGGCGTGGTCGACACCGTGACCGGCGAGGTGCTGGAGCCGAGCGACGCCGAACGCGGCACGGCCAGCAGCCGTGTCACGACGGGCGAGTTCGCGCTCCGGGCACAGGCCGTTATCGTGACGTCCGGCGGGATCGGCGGCAACCACGACCTCGTACGCGCCCAGTGGCCCGACCGCCTCGGGACCCCGCCCGAGAAGATGCTCTCCGGCGTGCCCGCCCATGTCGACGGACTGATGCTCGGCATCACCGAGCGGGCCGGCGCCCACCACATCAACCGGGACCGGATGTGGCACTACACGGAGGGCATCGAGAACTGGAACCCGATCTGGGCCAGGCACGGCATCCGGATCCTGCCCGGCCCCTCGTCGCTCTGGCTCGACGCGCGCGGGCGGCGGCTGCCGGTGCCGCTCTTCCCCGGCTTCGACACGCTCGGGACGCTCGACCACATCATGCACTCCGGCCACGACCACACCTGGTTCGTCCTCAACCAGCGCGTCATCGGCAAGGAGTTCGCCCTCTCGGGCTCCGAGCAGAACCCCGACCTGACGGGCAAGTCCGTCCGCGACGTGATCAACCGCGCGCGGCAGGACGTGCCGGGGCCGGTGAAGGCGTTCATGGACAACGGCGCGGACTTCGTCGTGGAGAAGGACCTCGCCTCCCTCGTACGCGGTATGAACGCGCTCACCGAGCAGCCGCTGATCGACGAGGCGGAGCTGCGCCGGGAGATCACCGCGCGCGACCGGGAGGTCGCGAACCCGTTCACCAAGGACCTCCAGCTGACGGCCGTGCGCGGGGCGCGCGCCTTTCTGGGCGACAAGCTGATCCGTACGGTGGCGCCGCACCGCATCCTCGACCCCAAGGCCGGTCCGCTGATCGCCGTACGGCTGCACATCCTGACCCGCAAGTCGCTCGGCGGGCTTCAGACCGACCTGTCGTCGCGCGTGCTGCGGGAGGACGGCACGCCGCTGGCCGGGGTGTACGCGGCGGGGGAGGCGGCCGGGTTCGGCGGCGGCGGGATGCACGGGTACCGCTCGCTGGAGGGGACGTTCCTCGGCGGCTGCGTCTTCTCCGGCCGCGCGGCCGGGCGGGCGGCGGCGCGGGCGGTGGCCTGACCCGTCCTAGAGGCGCTCGACCACCCGGAAACGTTCCGCCACCACCAGCGTCCCGTCGTGCACCGTGAACGACGGGTCGCCCAGGGCCTCGCGCATCTCGTCGCTGTGCCAGAACGCCTCGTGGCCCGCGCGCCAGGACTCCACCGAGTCGTACCCCTCGCCCTCGTCCAGCGCGTGCTGGAGGTCGACCTGGCCCAGCGGCAGCACCCGTACCTCCGTCAGCTCGACGACGGCGATCTCGCGGCCGTCCGAGTCGATCAGCGCCGAGCGCTCGCCGACCGGCGGCAGCTCCTCCTTCTCCGCCTCGTACTCGGCGAGCAGGCCCGTCGTAGAGACCTTCTCCCCGGACAGGACGGCCGCGACGAGCTGATCGCGCAGCGGCCCGGGGAAGGCGAGCAGGAACGGGGGCAGGGCCTCGCGGGGCGCGTCGCTGTTCTCCTGGGGCGTCTCCATGGGCGCCAGTCTGCCGGTCCCGGCGGATCCATGCCTGACGAAACCATGACGGAGGTCCGTCGGCCCTGGCTTCCGGGCCCCGGTGGTGTTCGAATCGAGAGATGACCACCGAAGACACCGGCCCCCAGGGCACGCCCGTCGGGCGGCGCCTGGTGCTCTCCATGCTCGGCCTCGGCGCGGCCGGGGTCGTCACCGCGCCGTATCTCCAGCGCGGGCTGGAATCCTTCCTCGGCGCGGTGTCCGACAGCGACCCGACGGGGCTGACCGGGCTGCTGCCCAACGGGGGCGGGTTCCGCTACTACTCGGTGGCCGCCTCCGTACCCCGCAAGGACGCCGGGAACTACCGGCTGACGGTGGACGGGCTGGTCGACCGGCCCGCCACGTACACGCTCGACGCCCTGCGGAAGCTGCCGCAGACCCGGATGGTCCGTGACGTCCAGTGCGTCACCGGCTGGCGGGTGCCGGAAACACCGTTCGAGGGAGTACGGCTGTCCCGGATCCTGGACGCGGCGGGGGTACGGCCCGACGCCGGGGCCGTGCGCTTCACCTGCTTCGACGGCACGTACAGCGAGAGCCTGACCATGGAACAGGCCAGGCGGCCCGACGTACTGGTGGCGCTGAGGATGCGCGACAAGCCGGTCGAGCACGCGCACGGCGGTCCGGTCCGGCTCTACGTGGCGCCCATGTACTTCTACAAATCGGCGAAATGGCTCTCCGGGATCTCCGTCACCTCCGACGTCCGGCCCGGTTACTGGGAGGAGCGCGGCTATGACGTCGACGCCTGGGTCGGGCGGTCCAACGGCCGCACCGACACCCCGACCGTCTGACCGGCCGGCCGACGCGAGGGACGCGGCGCGTCCGCGCCTGCGCCGGCGGTTCAGCCGGGCCGAGCGGCTGGTCCACCGCGCGACCGGCGTCCTGATGCTGGTGTGCGTGGCGACGGCGGCCTGTCTGTACGTACCGCAGCTGGCCGAACTCGTCGGCCGGCGTCATCTGGTGGTCACCCTGCACGAGTGGTCCGGGCTGCTGCTGCCCGCGCCGTTCCTGGTGGGGCTGGCGTCCCCGGCGTTCCGCGCCGATCTGCGGCGGCTGAACCGCTTCGCGCCGCACGACAAGGAGTGGCTGCGGGCGGTACGGCGGCGCGACTTCCGGCCGGAGTCGCGGCCGGCGGGCAAGTTCAACGCGGGGCAGAAGCTGTACGGCGGCTGGATCGCCGGAGCGGTGCTGGTCATGCTCGCGACGGGTCTGCTGATGTGGTTCACCTGGCTGACGCCGCTGGTGTGGCGCACGAGCGCGACGTTCGTGCACGACTGGCTGTCGCTGGCCGTGGGCCTGGTGCTCGTCGGGCACATCGGGATGGCGTTCGCCGACCCGGAGGCCCGGCGCGGTATGCGGACCGGGTCGGTGGAACGGCCGTGGGCGGAGCGGGAGCACCCTCTGTGGAAGGAAGAGGAGTGACCCGCCCCGCCCAGGCGGGGGACGCCGCTTCGGGACCGCGCTAGACGATCAGCGAGAGCAGCATCACAAAGCCGAGACCGACGACGGAGATGATCGTCTCCATCACCGACCAGGTCTTGATCGTCTGGCCGACGTCCATCCCGAAGTACTCCTTCACCAGCCAGAATCCGGCGTCGTTGACATGGCTGAAGAAGAGCGAACCGGCGCCGATGGCGAGCACCAGCAGCGCGGCGTGCGAGGTCGACATGTCGGCGGCGAGCGGCGCCGCGAGCCCGGCGGCGGAGATCGTCGCGACGGTCGCCGAACCGGTCGCCAGCCGGATCGCCACCGCGATCAGCCAGCCCAGCAGCAGCGCGGGGATCGACCAGTCCTCGGAGAAGTCGAGGATCATCTGTCCGACGCCCGCGTCGATCAGGGTCTGCTTGAAACCGCCGCCCGCGGCGACGATCAGCAGCACGCCCGCGATGGGCCCGAAGGACTTCTCTACGGTCGAGGCGAGCCGGTCCTTGGTGAATCCGGCGGCGCGCCCCAGGGTGAACATGCCGACGAGTACGGCGGCGAGGAGCGCGATCAGCGGGGAGCCGACGACGTCGGCGACCTTCTGGACCTGGTTCTCCGGGTCGTCCACGACGATGTCGACCAGTGCCTTGACCAGCATCAGGACGACCGGCAGCAGGACGGTCGCGACCGTGGCGCCGAAGCTCGGACGCTTCTCGGTCTCCTCCGACGGACGCTTCTCCAGCGTCTGGAGCATCCGCTCGGGCGGCTGGATGTCCACCCAGCGCGCGGCGTAGCGGGAGAACAGCGGACCCGCGATGATCACCGTGGGTATGGAGATGACCAGGCCCAGCGCCAGCGTGACACCGAGGTCGGCGCCGATGGCGTCGATCGCGACGAGCGGGCCGGGGTGCGGCGGTATCAGCCCGTGCATGACGGAGAGACCCGCCAGGGCCGGGATACCGATCCGCATCAGGGAGAAGTTGCCGCGCTTGGCGACCAGCAGCACGACCGGGATCAGCAGCACGATGCCGACCTCGAAGAAGAGCGGCAGCCCGATCACCGAGGCGATGAGGACCATCGCCCAGGGCATGGCCCGGCCGCTCGCCCGGCTGAGGATCGTGTCGACTATCTGGTCGGCGCCGCCCGAGTCCGCGAGCAGCTTGCCGAGTATCGCGCCGAGCGCGATCAGCACACCGACACCCGCGACGGTGGAGCCGAGACCGGCGGAGAAGCTGGTGATCGTGTCGCCCAGCGACGCGCCGGCGAAGGCGCCGAGCGCCAGCGTGCCGATGGTCAGGGCGAGGAAGGCGTGCAGCTTGAACTTGGTGATGAGCAGGACGATGACGGCAATACCGGCGAGAACGGCGATGCCCAGCTGCGTGTTGCCGGCCGAGGTGATCGGTTCTACGGCGTCCGCTGCCAGCGTCTCGACACTGAGACTGGTCACGGGGATTTCCTTAAGTGATCGGGGAGATGGGGGAAGTCGGGTCTTCGGGGAGTGGACCGGCCCTGCTGTCAGGCGGGTTCGGGCTCGGCTCCTGGTTTGTGGGGGCGGTCGAGCGCCGTGAGCGCGGCGACGCCCCGTACGGCGATCTCCTCGGGGGTGCCCGAAACGTCGACCGTGACGCCCGCCTCGTCGTCGCCCAGCGGCTGCAACGTGGCGAACTGCGAATCCAGCAGGGCGGTGGGCATGAAGTGCCCCTTGCGGTCGGCCATCCGCCGCTCGATCAGGGCCCGTTCACCGGTGAGATGCAGGAAGACGGCGTCCGGCGCCGCCGCCCGCAGCCGGTCCCGGTAGGCGCGCTTGAGCGCCGAACTGCTGACCACGCCGCCGAGACCCGCCCGGCCGTGCGCCCAGCGCCCGATCGCGTCCAGCCAGGGCCAGCGGTCGTCGTCGTCCAGCGGGGTGCCCGCGGACATCTTGGCGATGTTCGCCGGGGGATGGAAGTCGTCGCCCTCGGCGTACGGGACGCCCAGTGCGGCGGCAAGCAGGGGACCGACGGTGGTTTTGCCGGTACCTGCCACGCCCATCACCACGACGACGTGGGGGGTGCTCATCTCATGCCTCGCTGTCTTCACGTGCTCCGCTGCCTCCGCGCTACTGAAACCCATATGTACGACGTATTCAAGGTGTCGTAACCCACACGTCATATTTTTTCTTCGCCGAGCCCGCCCCGTAGGCTTCCGTCATGACCACAGAAGGCCGGGGCCTGCATACCCATGTGCTCGACACCCTCGGCCTCGCCATCACGGGGGGCGAGTACCCCGAAGGCGGCGTCGTGCGCACCGACGAGGTCGCTCAGCGCTTCGACGTCTCGCGCACCGTCGTACGGGAAGTGGTCCGCGTCCTCGAATCGATGCACCTCGTCCAGTCACGGCGCCGCGTCGGGGTGACCGTGCGGCCCGCCCGCGAGTGGAACGTCTACGACCCGCGCGTCATCCGCTGGCGGCTCGCCGGCAACGACCGGCCGCGCCAGCTGCGCTCGCTGACCGTGCTGCGCTCCGCGATCGAACCGGTCGCCGCCGGGCTCGCCGCCCTCCACGCCACGCCCGAACAGTGCGCCGCCCTCACCGAGCAGGCGCTCGGGATGGTCGCCACCTCGCGCGGCCACCAGCTGGAGGGCTATCTGCGCCACGACATCGCCTTCCACCGGGTGGTTCTCGACGCGTCGGGCAACGAGATGTTCGCGCGGCTCGGGGACGTCGTCGCGGAGGTGCTGACGGGCCGTACCCGGCACGAGGTGATGTTCCACGACCCGGACCCGGCGGCCGTGACCCTGCATGTACGGGTCGCCGAAGCCGTACGGGAACGGGACGCGGCCCGCGCCGAGGAGCTGACCCGGGAGATCGCCGTCGGCGCCCTCCAGGAACTCGACGTCCTCGCGCCCTGACCCTGGACCGCGAGGGCGCGGCGCGGTGTCAGACTTGGCCCTTCGGACTCGATGGAGAGGCAGGTCCTGGCATGTCGCAGCAGGTGCGAGGCGTCGTGGCGCCCGGCAAGAACGAGGCGGTGCGGGTCGAGACGATCGTGATCCCCGATCCCGGCGCCGGCGAGGCCGTGGTGAAGATCCAGGCGTGCGGGGTCTGCCACACCGATCTGCACTACAAGCAGGGCGGGATCAGCGACGACTACCCCTTCCTCCTCGGCCACGAGGCGTCGGGCATCGTCGAATCGGTCGGCGCCGGGGTCACCGATGTCGCCCCCGGTGACTTCGTCATCCTCAACTGGCGCGCCGTCTGCGGCAGTTGCCGGGCATGTCTGCGGGGCAGGCCCTGGTACTGCTTCAACACCCACAACGCCACCCAGAAGATGACTCTGACGGACGGCACGGAGCTCTCCCCGGCGCTGGGCATCGGCGCCTTCGCGGAGAAGACCCTGGTCGCCGCCGGACAGTGCACCAAGGTCGACCCGTCGGTCGCCCCGGCCGTCGCCGGGCTGCTGGGCTGCGGCGTCATGGCGGGCATCGGCGCGGCGATCAACACCGGCAACGTCGGCCGGGGCGACTCCGTCGCCGTCATCGGCTGCGGAGGCGTCGGCGACGCGGCGATCGTCGGATCCCGTCTCGCGGGCGCGGCCAGGATCATCGCCATCGACATCGACGACCGCAAACTCACCACGGCGAAGACGATGGGCGCCACCCACACCGTCAACTCCCGCACCACCGACGTCGTCGAGGCGGTCCGTGAACTGACCGGGGGCTTCGGAGCCGATGTCGTCATCGAGGCGGTCGGCCGCCCGGAGACGTACAACCAGGCTTTCTACGCACGGGACCTGGCCGGCACCGTCGTCCTGGTCGGAGTCCCCACCCCGGAGATGAAGATCGAACTGCCGCTGCTCGACGTCTTCGGACGCGGCGGATCGCTCAAGTCGTCCTGGTACGGCGACTGTCTGCCGTCCCGCGACTTCCCGATGCTGATCGACCTGCACCAGCAGGGCCGTATCGACCTGGCCGCGTTCGTCACCGAGACCATCGGACTCGGCGACGTGGAGCAGGCGTTCGCCCGGATGCACAAGGGCGACGTGCTGCGCTCGGTCGTGATGCTCTGATGGCCGCCCGGATCGACCACCTCGTCACCTCCGGCACGTTCTCGCTCGACGGAGGCACCTGGGACGTCGACAACAACGTCTGGATCGTCGGTGACGACACCGAGGTGATCGTCATCGACGCCGCCCACGACGCCACGGCCATCGAGGCGGCGCTCGGCGGCCGTACGCTGCGCGCCGTCGTCTGCACCCACGCGCACAACGACCACATCGACGCGGCCCCGGCGCTCGCCGCCGCCACCGGCGCGCCGATCCTGCTGCACCCGGACGATCTGCCGCTGTGGAAGCAGACCCACCCGGACCGGCTGCCCGACGGCCAACTGACCGACGGTCAGAGCCTGTCGGTGGCCGGCACCACCCTCACGGTGCTCCATACGCCCGGCCACGCGCCCGGCGCGGTGTGTCTGTACGCACCCGAACTGGTCACCGTCTTCACGGGGGACACGCTCTTCCAGGGCGGGCCCGGCGCCACCGGCCGGTCCTTCTCGCACTTCCCGACCATCATCGAGTCGATCCGTGAGCGGCTGCTGACGCTGCCGCCCGGCACGGTCGTCAGGACCGGGCACGGCGACTCGACCACCATCGGCGCCGAGGCGCCGGCGCTGGACGACTGGATCCGCGAAGGCGGCTGAACCGGCCACGAGGCCACCGGATCACAAGGCCAGGGGCCCGGACACGTGACTCATGTCCGGGCCCCTGCCGTATGCCTGGGTAAGGCCGGAATTCGCAACATCCCTCCGGCCGGATCCCCTTTTCTGCTTTCAGCCCGGGATTGACTGGCTGGTACAAATGTGAGTTGGCTCCCACTGCTCGCGCACCGATCGTTTCCGGCCGGTCAACTGGCCTGAACCTTCAGTCCGAGACGGAACTCCTGCTCGTCGCCGTGCAACGACGGGTGGCGCTGGCGGAGTTCGTCGGCCAGGGCGCGGCGGCCCCTTATACCCAGTTTGCGGTAGGCCCGGGTCAGATGCTGTTCGACCGTACTCACGGTAACGAACAACCGGCTGCTGATTTCGCGATTGGTGTATCCGCGTACGGCGAGTTGGGCGACGCGCAGTTCCGCTTCGCTGAGAACGGACGTGTCGCTCGGTTCCGGTTGTTCCCGCAGGGCCATCGACGTACCCGCCGGTACGACGGCATCGGCCGTACGGGTGTGGTCGAGCGCTTTCGAGGGCGCGGGCGACTGACGCGCCGGCAGGCTTTTCTGTTCCGGGATCTGACCGGGCCGGACGGCGCTCGGTCGTTTCTCCTGTCCCAGCGTCTGGAATCGGGCGATCGCCTTCAGTGTCCGGTTCAACTCCAGCTGATTCCCGGAATCCTGGAATGCCTTGGCGGCACGGCCGAGAAGCCGCGAGTCCTCGGTGGGCCCGCTCGCGAAAGCGAGTACGCGCAGTGCCAGCCCGCAGGCATATGGATCCGAATCCATCGAGAGCTTTATCTGCTGCTTCGCCAGATCGCGTGCCACCTCGATGTTGCCGAGCTGAAGATTCGCCTCCGCGAGGTCACTTCGCCAGGGCACGGGTGTGGCCGCGATCGAGTCCCATTTACGCATCAGCTGCTGGCAGCGCTGGAAGTCGCTCACCGCGGCGAGCGGCCGATTGGTCGCCAGATGGAAATGGCCGCGCGCCCGCAGATATCGGAGCCCGCCCATCGTCTCGAATGCCGCGTCGGGGACCGGAATCCGCAACGTCCTCGCCGCGTCGTCGAAGGCGCCGGCCGCGATGTCCGCGTACAGCATGATCGCCAGCGGATGGCTGATCGACACCCCCCAGTTGCCCTCACCGAGCAGCGCGAGGGACGCCTTGGCACGTTCGGACGCGGCGGTCACCTCGCCGCGCTGGAGCATGATCCCGGCCCGGAGCGCCTCGAACACCGCCTGCCAGGTCACCGCGGAGCGCTGGCGCGCCTCCAGGGCGAATCGCGCGCACCACCGTTCGGCGCTCTCGCTCTTGCCGCCGAGCGTCAGCGCCGTGATGGCCGTGGCCAGCGCCTCCAACGAGGTGTCGCTCAGGCGGCAGTTCTGGAGGATGCGCTCCGCGCTCGCGTTCGTCGCGTCGTCGCCGCCCCTGCGCCACGCCTGCTTGAGGGTGCCCGCCGTCTGGTTCCACGGCGCGGACCGCGGCTGGATGCCGGGCCCGGCCTCGTCCGGCCGGACCGCCGCGGGGCCGAAGTGCCACTCGTACGCCAGGTTCAGCTCCGCCTCCGTCTGGGGGTCCACCGGCTCGGGAGAGCCGGTCAGGACCTCGTGCGCCCGGATGAAGGTCTTCTTGTCCCCGTTCCACAGCGCGTGCCGCATCAGCGCGAAGCACCCGTCCTGGTCGAGGTTCCCGGCATGGGCGGCCTCGCGCAGCGACGGTATGTACGACGCCGCGGCGGAGGGGTTCACCCGCCAGCCGCTCCAGACGATGGACTGCCGGATGGAGAGCTGTTCACGTACGTCCTCCGAGGCCGCCAGCGCCAGTTCGAGAGCCTGTGTGGCGAACTCGACGTCGTTCGCGCCGACGGCCTGGTCGGCCGCCTGACGCAGTACGGGGATCGACCAGCCGGGCGGTCTCTCGCCGGCCGCCACCAGGTGCTTCGCCACGTCGGTCGCGGATGACGCGTGTAGATGTTTGAGCTCGGCGGCCGACGCGTGCAGACGTGAACGGGCGGCGGGCGAGAGGCTGTCGAGCACCGCCGAGGTGGCGCGCGGATGCCGGAAGCCGCCGTCGACGAGCAGCCCGGCGTGGCCGAGCGCGTCCAGCAGGGTGGTCACGGCCTGCGGGTGGACGCCGGAGAGCTTGGCGATCTGCTCCGGGCCCCCGTGGCCGCCGAGGACCGCGAGCGCCGCCGTCACTTCGAGGAGCTGGGTGTCGGGGCGGTCGAGGAACGCGTACACGGCACGGGCGTAGGCGTTGCCCACGACCGCCTGTCCGCTCCGGTCACCCTCGCGGTAGTCGTCGACCAGCGCGTTCGCCAGCATCGGATTCCCGGCGCTGAGCGTGCGGATCTGGAGCGGCAGTTCGTCGGCGAAGCCGCCGTCCAGCGAATCCTCCAGGAGCCCGGCGATGGCTTGTTCCGACATGGGCGTCAGCTGGACCGAGAAATACCGGGGCTGTCGCGAGAAATACGTACTGAGTCGGGTGAACGGACTCTGCTGCCAATCCGGCTGATTGAGCAGGATCAACAGCTTTGTCGAGCGGATACGGCGCTGGAGTTGCAGGAGCAGTTTCAGTGAGGTTTCGTCGGCGAAATGGAGATCGTCCACTCCGATGACAATGGGCTGGGCACGCGCCAGATCGAGGATTGTGTCGCAGACGTTCCGTACGTACGCAGCTTCGGCTTGGTCATCGCTGAGCCTTGTGGTGCGGTCGTCCTTCTTGCCGGCGGCGGCGGCCCGGGGAATCGCGTGTCCGCGACTGGGCACCTCTATCGGACAAGAAGAATTTGCCAGCAGTTGGTCTATGACTGCTGCCCCGATTTGCTGTTCGTCAGGAGCGCCGGTGGCACTCAGGGTAAGGGCACCGGAACTCGCCGCGTAGTCGAGCAGTTCGTTCTGGAGAGCGGTCTTTCCGCTGGCGATCCCTCCGCTTACCATTACCAGGCGGCCTATTCCTGGCGAACTCTGGTCAAACTGATTGCGCAAGAAGATCCTTGCGGAGTCCGGTGCTATGCGCAATTGATTACTACAGGCGGTTATCATAGCTAATCTATCCCCCCAGATAGACTGACCTGTGAGTAGTGTATTGTTCATTGCCACGGTATCAGAATTTCTGCGGCTGTGGACGTTTGTGATCGAGTTCGCGGAGTGTTGGTGGCGCTTTGGGGCGCGGTTGGGATAGCTCGCTGTGACGGTTGGTGCAGATATCCCCCGATGTCCCTGCGTACAGACCCACGGAACTCCGTGGGGCGCTTAGTGGGGGCGCGCGGGAGTTTTTCCAGTTTTTACACAGGAGCCCCCGGCACAAGGTGTGCCGGGGGCTTCGGGGCGGAGCGCGGGCCTAGTCCACACGGCTCGCGGTGATCATATGGAGGCTGGTGCTCTCGTACAGCTCCTCGCCCGCGTTGTGCAGCTGGAAGCCCTTCTCCTTCAACAGGGAGGCGGTCGCTTCGAGCCGGCCGTCGATGTTGTGGACCTCGGCGGCGACCATACGGATGGACGGCCAGTACTTGTCGTCGATGCCCCGCAGCACTTCGAGTTCGGCGCGCTCGACGTCGACCTTCAACAGACCCACGTCGCCCACCCCGTGCTCGGCGAACAGCTCCGTCAGCGTGACCATGCGGACCGGGAACTCGATCGCGTCGGAGCGGCAGAGCGAGATGAAGCCGTCCCGCTCGGCCTGGCTGTCGATCCCGGCGCTCGTGAGCCCCGCCTCAAGGGTCCGGCGGTCGTCGTCCTCGTCGACGAAGACCGTCGACATCACCTCGCTGTTCGGGTAGTAGGTGAGCGTCACGTCGCGCGACTCGGAGCCGACCGCCACATTGACCGGGGTGCCCCGCGGGATGTGCCGCGCGAAGTTGTTCGTCAGACACTCGAAGCTCGGCGGGGCCGGCTCGCACGCGATCACCCGCAGATCGGCGACCTCCTTCGCCAGCATCAGGGAGATCAGACCCACGTGCGCGCCGACGTCGATCACCGTGTCGCCCGGCCGGAGCCGGGAGACGCAGTCCGCGTAGGCGCCTTCGGTGAACTCCTGGCACACCACCGACGCGGTGAGCCGGTTGGTGCAGTTGATCATTCGCCCATCGGGCAGGGAGTATTCGACAAGACTGCTCTGACCAGTTGCCATGAGTGTCGAGAACCTTTCAGCGAGCCCACAACCGACAGTCGTCAGACTGCCGTTGTGGGCTCGCTGTTCCTACCCTTGCCCAACCCCTATTCTTTGCCCGCTATTTGCGACTCGGTGCCACGTTGTTGGGCAATTACGGACTCAATGATGTCGTCCAGCGTCCGGCTCGGCCGGAAGCCGATCCGGTCACGGGCCTTGTCGCAGTTGGGGATCCGGCGCTGCATGTCCTCGAAGCCGGGGCCGTACGCCTGCTCGTAGGGGATTTTCACCACGGTGCTGGTGGAGCCGGTCGCCGCGATGACCTTCGCCGCCAGCTCGGCCATGCTGACCTGCTCGGAGCTGCCGAGGTTGTACACGGTGCCGTGCGCCCCCTCGTCCTCCAGGAGCGCCACGAGCGAGGGGATCACGTCCAGGACATGGCAGAAGCACCGGATCTGCTGCCCGTCGCCGAACAGGGTGACCGGTTCACCGGCGAGCGCCTGCGCCACGAAACGGGGGATGACCATGCCGTAACGGCCGCTCTGACGCGGTCCCACCGTGTTGAACAGCCGGACGATCACCGTCTTCACGCCGTACTCGACGCCGTAGAGATACGCCATCGTCTCGTCCAGGGCCTTCGCCTCGGCGTACGACCAGCGGTTCTTCAGCGGGGAGCCGACGATCCGGTCCGCGTCCTCGGTCAGCCCGTTCGCGGTGTTCTTGCCGTACACCTCGCTGGTGGAGGCGACCAGGATCGGCACGTCGTGCCGGCGGGCCGCCTCCAGCACGGTCTCGGTGCCGCCCAGATTGGTGCGCAGGCTCTCCAGCGTCTTGCCCATGATGGTGAACACACCGACGGCGGCGGCCAGATGGTAGATACGGTCCACCCCGGCCATGCAGCTCTCCACCGTCGCGGTGTCGCACACCGAGCCCTGGACGAGCCGGAGCCGGGGCTCCTCTGACCAGGCGGCGAGATTGTCCGCGCTGCCGGTGCTGATGTCATCGAGGACGACCACCTCGTGCCCGAGGCTGAGCAGGTGTTCGGTGAGGTGCGAGCCGATGAAGCCCGCGCCCCCCGTGATCAGGCAGCGCAAGTTCTGGTCCTTTCCGGGAGACGGCCGGCCGGGTTCACACCGGCCCGCCGACGGTGGTCGGGTCGAAGCGGTAGGTCGCGTCCAGCACGAGCGGGCAGTCCGCGATCCAGGAGTAGTCGTGGCCGGGCTGCACCGTGTGGATCAGCACCAGATCCCAGTCCTGGGCGGCCGGTTCCACGGTGCTGTCCATACCGGCGCCGCTGGGCAGGGTCATCCGGGTGACCAGCGGGTCGAAGTACTCGACCTTCGCGCCGCGCCGGGCGAGAGAGTCGATGATCTCCAGCGCCGACGACGAACGGACGTCGAGCACACCCGGCTTGTAACTGACGCCGACGATGAGGATGTTGCTGCCGCCGAAGCCCTTGCCGGCGTCGGAGAGCACGCTCTGCATCCGGTCGACGACCCCCTTCGGCCGCTCGGCGATCGCGTTCATCGCCTGGTTGACCAGGGGGGCGGTGGTGCGGGTCTCCCGCAACTGCCAGAGCAGATAGTGCGGATCGCACGGAATGCAGTGACCGCCGACGCCCGGACCGGGGTGGAAGGCCATGAAGCCGTACGGCTTGGTCCTGGCCGCCTCGATGACCTCGATCGGGTCCAGCGAGAAGCCCGCGCAGATGTCGGCGAACTCGTTCGCCAGCGCGATGTTGACGGCGCGGAAGGTGTTCTCGTACAGCTTGGTCATCTCGGCGACCTCGGGGGAGCCCACCTGGTGGGTCACCGAGGCCAGCAGCTCGATCACACGGGTCGCCTTGGCGGCGCACTCCGGTGTGACGCCGCCGATCACGCGCGGTGTGTCGCGCTGGGTGTGGGTGACGTTGCCCGGGTCGATCCGCTCCGGACTGGACGCCACATAGATGTCCGTCCCGATGGTGAAGCCCCGGTCGATCAGCGGCTCGACAAGCATCCGGGTGGTGGTCCCGACGAAGCTGGTGGAGGTGAGGATCAGGGTCTGGCCCGGTCGCGCGTACCGCACGACCTCGTCGCAGGCGCCCTGCAACGGACCGAGATCCGGCAGCAGATGGCGGTCGACGGGGGTCGGGACGCAGACGATGACGACATCGGCGTCGGCCATCCGGTCCGCGTCGGTGGTGAGTTCGAAGCCCTCGCGGCCCAGCGAGCTCTCAAGCTGCCGATGATCGGACTCGATCAGATCGACGGCCTGGGACTCGATGGCCCTCAGACGGCCGGCGTCGCGGTCGATCCCCACGACATGGACCCCGCCCGCGTGCAGTCCCAGGGCGGTCGGCAGCCCGACGTATCCCATGCCGACGACCGCGACGGACGTGTGCTCTCCCGGGCTGGGCGAAGCCTTCTCGATGATCAGGGATTCCGGCATTATCCACTCGACCTCACGTTGGTTGGCCTGGGCTGCTCCGCCAGGAACAGCAGGCGCGGGTCCGGTGCTCGTCCTCGACCGCCGGACTGACTTGGGCCCGTCCTGCGGGCCGGACAGGCCCCAGGGCCTTCTCTCGGGCCGGGACTTGACCTGTGGCCTTACCTCGGGCCGGACAGGACCTAGAGGACGGCCCTCAGCAGTTCGAAGGCCTCGGCGTAGTCCGTCGTGACCTGTGAGCCGCGGTACTCGGCGAGCGCGCGCACACCGCGCTCGCTACGGGGGTTGGGCCAGGACTCCACCTCGTTGCCGTACGCGCGCAGCGCTTCGAGCTTGCGCTCGACGTGCGAGGCGTCCAGCGGCTGCCAGCAGTTGGGCCGGAACGTCGGGAGCCCGGACGCCTCCCCGCAGTCGGTCGCCGAGCGGACCTCGAAGCAGCGGATCTCCCGCACGCTCCCCTTGCCGGGCCGGCCGGCCACCCGCGCCGCCCGGCTCACGATCTGGTGATCGAGACTCAGGTCGCTCATGCTCGTGGTGAAGAGCGCGTCCGGCTCGAACTCGCGGACCTCGCGCTCGAACACCCGGTTCAGCTCGAGGTGGCCGACGGTGTCCAGCCGGTTGTCGCCGTACGTGTGGATGGTGACCCGCTCGATTCCGAGGATCTTCGCGGCCCGCTCGATCGAGGAGGCGCGCGGGGTCACGTTCAGTCCGTTCTCGGACCGCGAGCCGTCGTCGTTGGTGAGCACGCACAGACTGATCCGCACGCCGTCGTCGGCCAGCTTCGCGATCGTGCCGCCGGCGCCGAGGGTCTCGTCGTCGCCGTGCGCGACAGCGATCAGCAACCTCCGCATCATTCGCAGCATCGGTTTCCTTCTCGTGTGTGGCAGCCGGTCGGCTGCCTGAGACCACAAAGGACGTTCGGATGCCGTCGCGCACCGCGCGCATGGCCCGGTATTCCGAACGGTGTGACAGGTTGCCGGCCGGCGGCCCGACCTGAATTCGTGAATACCGCCGACCGCTATTAGGCGTTCGAATGTGTCAGTGGCGGAGACGGCCGTCAACCCCTAGCCGGGCCATGGGAAACGCGTCCGCCACCACCTCAAATGAAGCTCAACTCAATCCGCGGACCGTCTGCTCGGGGCGACTCGGCGGCTACTTCTATTCGGGGTTGAACGTGCCATCGGCGGTCAGTCGCGGGCAACCCCTAAAGTCCCGCGAACAACCTGTCAAGAGCGGGATGGCCTGCGGTGGTCACCGATATGCCGACGCGTCCCGCGCCGGTCGCGCGGGTCCGCCGCGGCTCGCCACGACCCGGCCGCGCGCCCGGCGCGAAGCCCCTCGCGACGTACTGAGGGGTGCCGTGGAACCAGCTAGGGGTACGGGCCGGCTGCCCTCGCTCGTAAAGTGTCGCTCATTGGAACTATCCAACTGACGGGCCGGTAGGTAAAGAACTCACCTGCCGGACGTAAAGAGAGCGGCCGGTTGAGCCCTGCGGTTCGCTGGAATTCATGAAATCGGGCCGGGACGACGGGCATTCTGCCCCATCCATAAATTCGGCGGGCACTGTGAGCGGGCCCGCGACGGCTAAAGACGTAGGGGTTACGTGAGCATGTCTGAAGAGCGACTGGTCGGCGCTTTGCGTGCGTCGTTGAAAGAGACCGAACGACTCCGCGAGCAGAACAAGCGGCTCACGGAGGCGGGCAGCGAACCGATCGCGATCATCTCCATGGCCTGCCGTTTCCCCGGCGGGGTGAAGACCCCGGAGGAGCTGTGGCAGGTGCTCGCCGACGGCACCGACGTCATCGGCGAGTTCCCCACCGACCGCGGCTGGGACCTGGAGCGGCTCTACGACCCGACCGGCGAACGGCCGGGCTCCACCTACGTCCGCGAGGGCGGCTTCCTCCACGACGCCGCCGACTTCGACGCCGACTTCTTCGGTGTCGCCCCGCGCGACGCCCTGCTCATGGACCCGCAGCAGCGCCTGCTGCTGGAGACGTCGTGGGAGGCCTTCGAGCGCTCCGGCATCCCGCCGCGCTCGGTGAAGGGCAGCCCCGTCGGCGTGTTCACCGGCGTGATGTACCACAACTACCCCGGCAGTTACGGCTCTTCGGGACCCGTGTCCGGCCGGCTCTCCTACACCTTCGGACTCGAAGGCCCCGCCGTCACGGTGGACACCGCCTGCTCGTCCTCCCTCGTGACACTCCATCTGGCCGCTCAGGCCCTGCGCCAGGGCGAGTGCACCCTCGCGCTGGCCGGCGGTGTGTCCGTGATGGCGAGCCCCCGGACGTTCGTCGAGTTCAGCATCGACGGCAACCTCTCGCGCGACGGCCGCTGCCGCCCCTTCGCCGAGTCCGCCGACGGCACCTCCTGGTCCGAGGGCGCCGGTGTGCTGCTCCTGGAGCGGCTGTCCGACGCCCGCCGCAACGGCCACCAGGTACTGGCCGTCGTCCGGGGCAGCGCCGTCAACCAGGACGGCGCCACCAACGGCATCGCCGCCCCCAACGGCCCCGCCCAGCAGCGCGTCATCCGCCAGGCGCTCGCCGCCGCCCGCCTGACGCCCGACCAGGTCGACGTCGTCGAGGCACACGGCTCGTCCACCGAGCTGGGCGACCCCATCGAGGCCGACGCGCTGCTCGCGACGTACGGCAAGGAGCGCCCCGCCGACCGGCCGCAGTGGCTCGGCTCGGTCAAGTCCAACCTCGGTCACACCCAGGGCGCCGCGGGCGTCGCCGGGATCATGAAGATGGTCCTGGCCATGCGCAACGGCGTGCTGCCCAAGACACTGAACGTGGACAGCCCCAGCAAGCACGTCGACTGGTCGCAGGGCGCCGTCAGACTCCTCACCGAGAACGTCGACTGGACGACCCTCGACGGCGCGCCCCGCCGGGCCGGTGTCTCCTCCTTCGGCCTCAGCGGCACCAACGCGCACGTCATCCTCGAAGAGGCCCCGGAGCCCGAGGCCGACGAGTCGGCCGAGCCCGCGCCCCGGCGCGCCGGACACATCCCCTGGGTGCTCTCCGGCCGCAGCCGTGACTCCCTGCGCGCGCAGGCCGCCCGGCTCCTCACCCACCTCACCGAACGCCCCGGGGCCGACCCGCTGGACATCGGCCACGCGCTGGCCACCACCCGCTCACCGCTGGAGTTCCGGGCCGCGATCCTCGGCGCCGACCGCGACGAGCTGATGCGCGGACTCACCGGGCTGGCCGAGGGCGAGCCCACCGGCGTCGAGCAGGGCGTGGTGCGGGGCGAGACCTCCTCCACCGCCTTCCTCTTCCCCGGCGGCGGCGCCCAGCGCGTCGGCATGGGACGCGAACTCAGCGCCGCCTACCCGGTGTTCGCCGCCGCCCTGGACGAGGTCTGCGCCGAGCTGGACAAACACCTCGACCGGCCGCTGCGCCCGATGATCGACGGCGACGCCGAGGCGCTCGACCAGGTCGGCAACGCGCAGGTCGCGCTCTTCGCCGTCGAGGTGGCGCTGTTCCGGCTGATGGAGTCGCTGGGCATCCGCCCCGACCTCCTCGCGGGCCACTCCACCGGCGAGCTGACCATCGCGCATGTCTCCGGGATCCTCTCCCTGGCCGACGCCGCCGAACTCGTCGCCGCCCGGGGCCGGTTGATGCAGGCGCTGCCCACCGGTGGCGCCATGGTCGCCATCAACGCCACCGAGGACACGGTCAGGCCGCTGCTGACCGACGGGGTCGGCATAGCCGGCGTCAACAGCCCCGACTCCGTCGTCGTCTCCGGCGACGCCGACCAGGCCCGCGCCGTCGCGAAGATCTGCGCCGACCGGGGCCACCGCACCAAGCAGCTGCGCGTCAGCCACGCCGCCCACTCGCCGCTGATGAAGCCCATGGTCGACGAGTACCGCGCCGTCGCCGAGCGCATGATCTTCCGCCCCGCGCGCGTCGCGATCGTCTCCACCGTCACCGGCCGGCTCGCCGCCGACGACGACCTGCGCACCCCCGACTACTGGGTGCGCCACCTCCTACAGACGGTGCGCTTCCGCGACGCCGTCGACAGCCTGCGCGCCGAAGGCGTCAACCGCTTCGTGGAGCTGGGCCCCGACGGTGTGCTCGCCGGCATGACCCAGGGCTGTCTGACCGACGCCAAGGACAGCCCCGTCGTGGTCTCCCTGCTCCGCAAGGACCGGCCCGAGGAGGTCGCCTTCGCCGGGGCGCTCGCCCAACTCCACGTACGGGGCGTCTCCCTGGACTGGGCGACGCTCTTCACCGACCGGGGCGCCCGCGCGGCGCAGCTGCCGACGTACGCCTTCCAGGGCAAGCGCTTCTGGCTCCAGGCGTCCACCGACGGCGACGCCACCTCGCTCGGTCTCGATCCCGTCGACCACCCGCTGCTCGGCGCCGCCACCGTCCTCGCCGGCACCGACGGCCTGGTGCTCTCCGGTCGGCTCTCCGCCGCGACGCACCCGTGGCTCGCCGACCACACCATCGGCGGCTCGATCATGCTGCCGGGCACCGCCTTCGTGGAGCTGGCGATGAGCGCCGGGACCCGGGTCGGCTCCCCGCGCCTTCGTGAACTGTCCCTGCACGCACCGCTCGTACTGCCCCGCGAGGGCGCCGTACGCATCCAGCTGACCGTCGGCGCCGCCGACGCCTCCGGCACCCACACCATCGACGTCCACTCCCGGACCGAGGACGAGTCCGGGCGGCTGCCGTGGGTGCACCACGCCTCCGGTCTGCTCGTCGCGGCCCGCGGCGGCGCCCCCGCCGAGCCCGTCACCACCTGGCCGCCCACCGGCGCCGACATCCTCGACGTCGACGGGATGTACGAGGAACTGGCCGCCCGCGGCTCGGAGTACGGCCCCATGTTCCAGGGGCTGCGCGCCGCCTGGCGGCGCGGCGACGAGATCTTCGCCGAGGTGAGCCTCCCGGAGAACGCGCGGGCGGTCGCCGAGGACTTCGGCCTGCACCCCGCCGTGTTCGACGCGGCTCTGCACGCCATCGGGCTGGCCGACGCGGACGCCGCGACCGACGACGGCACCGTTACGCTGCCGTACGCGTGGACCGACGTGGAGCTGCACGCCACCGGGGCGGCGTCCGTACGCGTACGGGTCGGGCCCGCCGCGAACAGCACCGCCGCCGGCCGCAGCATGGCGCTCGACATCTTCGACGTCGCGGGGCAGCCCGTCGCCTCCGTCGGCGCGCTGATGCTCCGCGCGATCTCCGAGGAGCAACTGGCCGCGGCCGGCCGCCCCGGCGGCACCGTCGCGGGCGACGCGCTGTTCGGCGTCGAGTGGACGCCCGCCCCTCTCGCGGAGAGCGTCGCGCCGCTGCGCGTCGCCGACTTCGATGCGCTCGGCACGCTCGGCGACGACGCGCCCGCGCCGGACCTCGTCGTCCTGCCGCTCACCGGCGGCGGCGACGCCGCGTCCGCCCGCGCCGCCACGCACCGGGCACTGGACGCCGTACAGCTGTGGATCCGCGAGGCGCGCTTCCGCTCCGCCCGGCTGGTGATCCTCACCCGGGGCGCGCTCGCGCTGCCCGGCGAGGACATCACCGACCTCGGCGCAGCCGCCGTACACGGACTGATCCGCTCCGCGCAGACCGAGGACCCGGGACGTTTCGTCCTCGTCGACACCGACGCCGAACAGGACGCCCGCGATCTGCTGCCGAAGCTGGTGGCGCTGGGCGAGCCGTCCGTCGCGCTGCGCGCCGGCGCCGCCTCCGTGCCGCGCCTCGCCCGCGCCTCCTTCGGCGAGGACACCGGCGCGCCCGCCTGGGACGCCGAATCGACGGTCCTGATCACCGGTGGCACCGGGGCGCTCGGCGGGCTCGTCGCCCGCCATCTCGCCTCGGCCCACGGCGTACGGCGGCTGCTGCTCGTCAGCCGCAGCGGGCCCAAGGCGGCCGGCGCCGCCGACCTGGTGGCCGCGCTCGCCGAACTCGGCGCCGAGGCCGAGGTCGTGGCCTGCGACCTCGCCGACCGGAAGGCCGCCAAGAAGCTGCTGGCCCGCCGCCGGGTCACCGCCGTCATCCACTCCGCGGGAGTCCTGGACGACGGCATGCTCGGGTCCCTGACACCCGAGCGCCTGGACACCGTGCTGCGGCCCAAGGCGGACGCCGCGTGGAACCTGCACGAGCTGACCAAGGACTCCGGCCTCACCGCGTTCGTGCTGTTCTCGTCCGCCGCCGGAGTGCTCGGCGCGCCGGGACAGGCCAACTACGCGGCGGCCAACGCCTTCCTCGACGCGCTCGCCCAGCACCGGCGCGCCCAGGGCCTGCCGGCCCAGTCGCTGGCCTGGGGCCAGTGGGCCCAGGACTCCGGCATGGCGGGCGTCCTCGCCGACCCCGCCCACACCGGCCCGAACCGGGGTGGCATGCCCGCGCTCACCGAGGTCGAGGGCCTGGCCCTGCTCGACGCCGCGCCGACATCGCCGAACGCCGTCCTCGTCCCGCTGAAGCTGGACGTCGCCGAACTGCGCAAGGCGCCCGGCGGCGTCGCGGACATGCTGCGCGGCCTCGTCAGCACCGTACGCAGGGCGGCGAGCGCCCCGGAGTCCGAGACCGACCCCCGGCTCGCGGGCTATCTGCGGATGCCGGAGGCCGAGCGGCGCGCCGCGCTGCTCGATCTCGTCGTCGGCAACGTCGTGGAGGTGCTGGGGCACGGTTCGAAGGAACTGATCGACGCGGACCGGGCGTTCAAGGATCTCGGGTTCGATTCGCTGACGGCCGTTGAGCTGCGTAACCGGTTGAGCGCCGCGACGGGTGCGCAGTTGGCGAGCACGCTGGTGTTCGACTATCCGACGGCCAACGAACTCACCGCCCATCTGTACGAGTCGATGTTCGCCGGGCTCACGGAGCGCACGACACCGGCCCTCTCGCACGGCGCCCTGCTCGACCTGGTCCTCGGCAATGTCGCCGAGGTGCTGGGGCACGGTTCGAAGGAACTGATCGACGCGGACCGGGCGTTCAAGGATCTCGGGTTCGATTCGCTGACGGCCGTTGAGCTGCGTAACCGGTTGAGCGCCGCGACGGGTGCGCAGTTGGCGAGCACGCTGGTGTTCGACTATCCGACCGCCAACGAACTCACCGCCCATCTGCGCGAGACGCTGTACGGCACGCTCGCCGACCTCGCCGCGACCGGCGCCGCCGAGCCCGGCACCACCGGCGCGGCCACCGGCGACGACCCGATCGTCATCGTCGGCATGGCCTGCCGCTACCCCGGCGACGTCAACACCCCCGAAGACCTCTGGGAGCTGGTCTGGGAGGGCCGCGACGCGGCCACCCCGTTCCCCACCGACCGGTCCTGGGACATGGACTACTGGCTGGGGCTGCTCGCCGAGGCGAACACCACCCCGCAGGGCGGATTCGTCTCCTCCGCCACCGACTTCGACGCCGCGTTCTTCGGGATCAGCCCCAACGAGGCGATCATGATGGACCCGCAGCAGCGCATGCTGATGGAGACCACCTGGGAGGCGCTGGAGCGGGCGGGCATCGACCCGCTGTCCCTCAAGGGCACCGCGACCGGGGTCTTCGCGGGCAGCATGCAGGGCAGTTACGACTCGGGCCCGCTCAGCACGCTGGAGCAGTACAGCCAGTACATCGGCACCGGCGGACTCGGCAGCATGGTGTCCGGGCGCATCGCGTACACCTTCGGCTTCGAGGGCCCCGCCGTCTCCGTCGACACCGCGTGCTCGTCCTCGCTCGTCGCCCTCCACCTCGCGGGCCAGGCCCTGCGCAACGGCGACTGCTCGCTCGCCCTCGCGGGCGGCGTCACCGCCCTCGTATCGGCCGAACCGTTCGCGCAGTACGCCGACGGCACCGCCGCCGACGGCCGCTGCAAGGCGTACTCCGCCTCCGCCGACGGCGTCGGCTGGGGCGAGGGCGTCGGCCTCGTCGTTCTCGAACGGATGTCGGACGCCACCCGTAACGGCCACCAGATCCTGGCCGTCGTACGCGGCACCGCCGTCAACTCCGACGGCGCGTCCAACGGCCCCACCGCACCCAACGGCCCCTCCCAGGAGCGGGTCATCCGCAAGGCGCTGAGCTACGCGGGCCTTCAGCCGCACGAGGTGGACGTCGTCGAGGGCCACGGCACCGGTACGACCCTGGGCGACCCCATCGAGGCCAACGCCCTGCTGTCCACCTACGGTCAGGGCCGCCCCGACGACCGGCCGCTGTGGCTCGGCTCCGTGAAGTCCAACTTCGGGCACACGCAGGCCGCCGCCGGTGTCGCCGGTGTCATCAAGATGGTCCAGGCGATGCGGCACGGCGGGCTGCCGATGAGCCGCTTCGCCGGCGAGCCGACCCCGCAGGTCGACTGGTCGACGGGCAACGTCAAGCTGCTCGCCGAGAGCATCCCGTGGCCCGACCACGACCGGCCGCGCCGCGCCGGCGTCTCGTCCTTCGGCCTCAGCGGCACCAACTCGCACGTCATCCTGGAGCAGGCGCCCGAGCCGGCCGCGCCCGAGACGAAGGCCGCCGAGCCCGCCCAGGACACCACGGCGGAGCGGGAGTTCGACGGGCACGCCGTACCGTGGCTGCTCACCGCCCGTACCGCCGAGGCACTGCCCGCGCAGGCCGCGCGGCTGCGCGCGCACCTCGCCGAGAACCCCGGCAGCGACCCGCGCGACATCGGCCACTCGCTCGCCCTGCGGCAGCCGCAGTTCGCGCACCGCGCGGCCGTCGTCGGCGCCAGCACCGAGGAGTTGCTCACCGCCCTCACCGCCCTCGCCGACGAGGAGGAGTCGCCCGGCGTCGTGACCGGCACCGCCGGCTCCGGCGGACCACTCGCGTTCGTCTTCCCCGGCAACGGCAGCCAGCGGCCCGGCATGGGGCGCGAACTGTACGCGGCCTTCCCCGCGTTCGCGGCGGCGTTCGACGAGGTCAGCGGATACTTCGACGAGTACCTCGACCGGCCGCTGCGCGATGTGATGTTCGCCGAACCCGGCTCGGTGGCCGCGCAGTTGCTCGGCCAGGTCGCCTTCGGGCAGGCCGCCCAGTTCACCATGGGCGTCTCGCTCGTACGGCTCCTCGAATCCTGGAAGGTACGGCCCGACCAGCTGCTCGGCCACTCCGGCGGCGAGATCGTCGCCGCGTACACGGCCGGGGTGTTCTCGCTCGCCGACGCCGTCAAGTTCACCTCCCACCGCAGCGAACTCCTCCAGGAGATCCCGAGCGGCGGCGCGATGATCGTCATCGAGGCCGACGAGGACGAGATCCGCCCCCACCTCACCGACCGCACCGGCATCGCGGCCGTCAACGGCCCCCGCTCCGTGGTGGTCTCCGGCGAGGCCGCGCAGGCCGAGGCCGTCGCCGAGCACTGGCGCGCCCAGGGCCGCCGCGTCAAGCGGCTGCCGATCCCGCGCGCCGGGCACTCCCCGATGATCGACCCGCTCCTGGACGACCTGCGCGAGGTGGCCGCCGAACTCAGCTGCGAGCCGCCCCGGATCAAGGTCGTCTCCACCGTCACCGGCGCCCCGGTCACCGGCGGCGAACTCGCCGACCCCGAGCACTGGGTCGCCAACGTGCGCGGCACGGTCCGCTTCCTGGACGGCATCCGCGCGCTGGAGGCCGCCGGCGTCACCCGCTACCTCGACCTCAGCTCCGACGGCGCGCTCGCCGGAGTGCTGGCGACCTGCCTCACCGGCGCCGTCGAGGACGCCGCCGCCCTGCCCGTCCTGCGCAAGGACACCCGAGAGGACACCTCCGCCGCGCTCGCCGCCGGCCGGCTGTACGCCGACGGCTTCGCCATCGACACCACGAGGCTGCTGATCGGGCGCGGCGCCGAGCGGGTCGAACTGCCGCCCTACGCGTTCCGCCGCAGGCGCTACTGGCCCGACGTCGACATGGCGGCGGTCAAGCAGACCGGCGGCACGGCGTCGACCGGCGTCGACTCCACCGAGCACCCGCTCCTCGGCTCCTCCATCGAACTGGCCGGCTCCGGCGAGGTCGTCCTCAGCGGCCAGCTGTCGCTCGGGACACAGCGCTGGCTCGCCGACCACGCGCTCGGCGACACGGTCCTGTTCCCCGGCGCCGGATTCGTCGAACTCGCCGTCCGCGCGGGCGACGAGGTCGGCTGCCGCCGCCTGGAGGACCTGACCATCGAGACGCCGCTGCTCCTTCCCGAGCACGGCAGGACACAGGTACAGGTCGTCGTCGGCGCCCCCGACGCGTCCGGCGCCCGGCCGGTCACCGTCCACTCCCGGCCCGACGGCGCCCCGGCCGCCGACGGCGCCGGGTCCTGGACCCGGCACGCGAGCGGTCTGCTCGTGACCGACGGTGCCCCCGAGCCCGCCGGCCTCACCCAGTGGCCGCCGCCCGGCGCCGAGGCCATCGGCGTCGACGATCTGTACGACGGCTTCGCCGAGGCCGGTTTCCGCTACGGGCCCGCCTTCCGCGGGCTGCGCGCCGCCTGGCGCCTCGGCGACGAGGTGTTCGCCGAGATCCGGCTCGGCGCCGAGGCCAGCAGGCTCGCCGAGCGGTTCGGACTGCACCCGGCCGCGCTCGACGCCGCCATCCAGGCCGTCGGCCTCGCGGGCGCCGTCGACGTCGAGTACGGCATGCCGTTCTCCTGGTCCGGAGTCGACCTGTACGCCACCGGGGCCACCAAGCTCCGGGTCAGGGTCACCCCGACCCGCGCCGACGCCGTGTCCGTCCTCATCGCCGACCAGGCCGGCGACCCCGTCGCCTCCGTCGAGTCGCTGGTGCTGCGCCCGGCGGGCATCCTGAACGCCGCGTCCGGCGCCGCGCCCCGGCACGACTCGCTCTTCGGCTGGGACTGGCAGCGGCTCCGCACCGCCCCGGCCACCGCCGGGACGCCGCCCCTGACCTGGGCGCTCGTCGCCGGCGCACCGACCGGCACCGCCAAGGCGCTCGCCTCGTCCGGCCTCCAACTGGCCGCCGAGGACGACCTGTCGGCGCTCGCCGCCCGGGTCCCCGGCGCCGATGTGGTCGTCGTGGACGCCACCGCGCTCACCGAAGGCGCACCGGCGGGGCCGCGGGCCGTGCACACGGCGGTCGGCAACGCACTGACCCTGGTCAAGGAGTGGCTGGACACACCGGTCTTCGCCTCGGCGAAGCTGCTGGTGCTGACCTCCGGCGCCGTCGCGGTCGGCGACGAGGACATCACCGACCTGGCCGGCGCCGCCGTCCGCGGTCTGGTGCGCTCCGCGCAGTCGGAGAACCCCGACCGGTTCCTGCTCGTGGACACCGACGGCGCCGCCGAATCCCTGCGGGCCCTGCGCACCGTGCCCGCCGGCGGCGAACCGCAGACAGCGCTGCGCGCGGGCGTCGCGTACGCGGGCAGACTGATCCGTACGGCCGCCGGGACCGGCGGACCGAGCGGCACCTTCGACGGGACCGGCACCACCCTCGTCACCGGCGCCTCCGGCTCCGTCGGCCGGCTCCTCACCCGGCACCTGGTGACCGAACTCGGCGTGCGGAGGCTGCTGTTGGTCAGCCGGGGAGGCGCGGCCCCCGACCTGGTGGCCGAACTCACCGAGCTGGGCGCCGCCGTCACCGTCGCAGCCTGCGACGCGGCGGACCGCACCGCGCTGGCCGCCGCGATCGACGGCATCGGGCCGGAGCACCCGCTGACCTCGGTCGTGCACCTCGCGGCCGTGGTGGACGACGGCACGATCGCCTCGCTGACCGAGGCGAAACTGACCTCGGTGCTGCGCCCGAAGGTGGACGCGGCATGGCATCTGCACGAGCTGACCCGGGACAAGGAGCTGAGCGCGTTCGTGCTCTTCTCCTCCGTCGCGGGCGTCCTCGGCAACCCCGGACAGGGCAACTACGCGGCGGCGAACAGCTTCGTCGACGCCCTGGCCGCCCACCGCCGGGCGCTGGGCCTGCCGGGCCAGTCGCTGGCCTGGGGCCTCTGGGCGGCGAGCGGCGCGGGCTCCGGCGCGGTGACCGACGTCGACGAGGCGGCGCTGACCCGTGGGGGCATGGCCGGACTGACCGACGCCGAGGGGCTGAAGCTGTTCGACGCCGCACTCGCCCGGCACGAGTCGCTGCTCGTCCCGATGGACGTCGCACCGGCGGCGGGCGACGGCGGACCCGTGCCGCACGTCCTGCGCACGCTGGTGGCACCGACCCGGCGGGCCGCGTCCCGTACGGCCACGTCCGACGTCGCCGCACTGCGCGGGCGGCTGGCCGGCCGGAGCCGCGAACAGCTCGACAAGGCGCTCCTGGAACTGGTTCTCGACCACGCGGGCGCGCTGCTCGGATACGGCGACAACGAGACCATCGAGCCGGACCGGCACTTCCTGGAGTCCGGCTTCGACTCGCTGACCGCCGTGGAGCTGCGCAACCGTCTCAACACGGCGACCGGACTGCGGCTGCCCGCCACGATCGCGTTCGACCACCAGACCCCGGCGGGGCTCGCCGCCCATCTGGCCGGTGAACTCGGCGCCGCCGAGGCCGAGGTGGCGGCGACGGAGCCCGTCACCGGACCGGCGCCCGAGTCCGAGCCCGGCGAGACGGTGCCCGAACTCTTCCGGGAGATGGTGCGCGCCGGACGGATCCAGGAGGGCCTCGGGCTGCTCCAGTGGGTGGCCAAGGTCCGGCCGACGTTCTCGTCACGGGCCGACATCGACCAACTGCCGCCGTCCGTACAGCTGTCCGACGGTACGAAGGCCCCGCACCTGGTGTGCCTGTGCACGCCGGCCGCGATGGGCGGTGTCTACCAGTACGCGCGGATCGCCTCGTACTTCCAGGGCTCGCGGAAGGTGTCCGTGGTGCCGATGCCCGGCTTCGGCACCGGTGAGCAACTGCCCGATTCGGCGGGCGCCGTCATCGACGTACTCGCCGAGACCGTCCGGAGAATCGTCGGCGACGAGGAGTTCGCGCTCGTCGGGCACTCCGGCGGCGGACTGTTCGCCTACGCCACCGCCGAACTGCTCGGCAGGACGGGCCGGGCGCCCCTGGGTGTCGCGCTGCTGGACACGTACCCCATCGCCAGGTCCGAGGAGTTCGAGAACTTCGCGGCCGAGGTGGCGATCGGGGCGCTCGCCCGGGAGGTCTGGTCGAACCAGCTGGGCAACAAGACCTCGCTGAGCGCCATGGCCAGGTACGTGACCCTGATGCCCGACGTCGAGCTGACCGAGATACCGACGCCGACGCTGCTGCTGCACGCGACGGACCGGTTCAACGTCGCGGACGGCGAGGCCACGGAGACCCCGGCGGCGGGGGCGGCGGGCGCTGAGGCGGGCCCGGCCGACAGCTGGAAGTCGACCTGGACCCTGGCCACTTCGGTCGAGACCGTCCCCGGCGACCACTTCAGCATCGTCGAGGGCCACGCCGACACCACCGCCACCGCCATCAAGACCTGGCTCGACTCGCTGAGCTGAACAGAGCTGAGCGAGCCGGACCGGGACGACCCTGAACCACCGCGTGGCCGAGGACGCTCCGTTCTCGGCCACGCAGTGGTCGTCACGCCACCCGAGAAGCCGGGGCCCGACGGCCCCGGCGCGTTCCCAGGAAAGAAGGGTTTCGTATGGACGCGTTGGCCGAGGCGCTGCTCGCCGGAGCGGCAGCCGACGAGCTGGAGAAGCTGCCGGTCCCCACGGAGTATCTCGCCGCCCACACCCGCGTCGAGGACATCGGCATGTTCGGCGACGCCGAGGACAAGGACGTCCGGAAGTCGCTGCGCGTCGGCCGGGTGCCGATGCCCGAACTCGCCCCGGACGAAGTACTCGTGGCCGTGATGGCCAGCTCCGTCAACTACAACACGGTGTGGTCGGCCACCTTCGAGCCGGTGCCCACCTTCACCTTCCTCAAGTCGTACGGCAGGACCGGCCCGTGGGAGAAGCGGCACGACCAGCCGTACCACGTGCTCGGCTCCGACGCCGCCGGTGTCGTCGTACGCAAGGGTGTCGGCGTACGGCGCTGGCGGATCGGCGACCATGTGCTCGCCAGCCCCATCCAGGTGGACGACCAGGAGGCGGTCACCCACGCCGACGGCATGCTCGGCGAGGGCCAGAAGGCCTGGGGCTACGAGACCAACTTCGGCGGCCTCGCGCACTACGCGATCGTCCGCGCCAGCCAGTTGATACCCAAGCCCGCCCATCTGACCTGGGAGGAGGCCGCGAGCACCCCCGCGTGCGCCGGCACCGCCTACCGCATGCTGGTCAGCGACCGGGGCGCGCGGATGAAGCAGGGCGACATCGTCCTCATCTGGGGCGCGGCCGGCGGACTGGGCGTGCACGCCGTCCAGTTGGTCAAGAACGGCGGCGGTATCGCCGTCGGCGTGGTCGGGTCCGAGGAGAAGGCGCGGGTCCTGCGGGAGCTGGGCTGCGACCTGGTCATCAACCGCAGCGAACTGGGCATCGGCGACGCCGACGGCCATGACCCCGCGCAGGTCATCGAGGCGGGCAAGAAGATCGGCAAGATCATCCGCCGGGAGATCGGCGAGGACCCGCACATCGTCTTCGAGTACACCGGCCAGTCCACCTTCGGCATCTCCATGTTCGTCGTACGCCGCGGCGGAACCGTCGTCACCTGCGGATCGAGCACCGGCTACCAGCACCAGTACGACAACCGCTACCTCTGGATGAAGCTCAAGCGCGTCATCGGCAGCCACGCCGCGAACCTCGCCGAGCAGTGGGAGAGCAACCGGCTGATCGACATGGGCCGCGTCATGCCCGTGCTCTCCGCCGTCCACCCCCTCGAAGCGATCGGCGAGGCCGCCAGAGAGGTCCAGAACAACACCCACATCGGCAAGATCGGTGTCCTGGCCCTCGCCCCGAAGACCGGCCTCGGCGTCACCGACCAGGCCAAGCGCGACCGGATCGGCGAGGACCGCATCAACCCCATGGGGGTCACCAACCATGTCTAGTCGCACCGTAGGCATCCTGGCGACCGGCTCTTACGTGCCCGGGACCGTCGTCGGCAACGACGACCTCGCACCGGGCCTCGACGTCACCGCCGAGTGGATCGAACGCAAGACCGCCATCAAGTCCCGCCGGTACGCGGCGCCTTCACAGGCCACGTCCGACCTCGCCATCGCGGCGGCCACCAGCGCGCTGGACCAGATCGGGCTGCCCGCCGACCGGCTCGACTACATCATCGTCCCCACCACCACCCCCGACTCCCCGCTGCCGCCGGTCTCCTGCCTGGTGCAGTCGGCACTCGGCGCCCGCCGGGCGGCCTGCTTCGACATCAACATCGGATGCAGCGGCTTCGTCGTCGGGCTCGACGTCGCGGCCAAACTGGTCGCGGCCCGGCCCGGCTCGTACGCCCTGGTGGTGGCCGCCGAGATCTGGTCGCGCTTCACCGACCCCAAGGAGCGCGGCACCCGGGTGCTCCTCGCCGACGCGGCGGGCGCCGCCGTGATCGGCCCGGTCCCCGAGACGTACGGGATCATCGGCACCGACCTGCTCGGCCACGGCGACCAGTCCGAACTCCTGGTGATCGAAGGGGGCGGCAGCCGGAACCCCGCCTCGCACCGGACCGTCGACGAGGGCGGTCACTATCTGCGGATGCGCGGGCGGGACGTGACCGAGTACGTACGCGGGAAGGTGCCGCAGGCCATCAAGGAGCTGCTGGCCAGGACCGGCGTCGGACAGACGGACGTCGACCACTTCGTACCGCACCAGGCCAACGGGGTCCTGCTGCGCGACCTCGCCGACGAGGCGGGTCTGGAGAACGCCCGGACGCATCTGACGATCGAGGAGTTCGGCAACTCGGGCGCCGCCTCGCTGCCCGTCACGCTCGACCACGCCAACCGGGCCGGTGAGCTGCGCGACGGCGACACCGTCCTGCTCGCGGCGTTCGGCGGCGGCATGGCGCTGGGCGCCGGTGTGCTGCGCTGGAAGACGACCGGAGGACCGTCGTGAGCGCCGCCGCGCCCGCCGCGCCCGCCGGGGCCGCCGGGGCCGCCGGGGCCGGCGACCCGGGCGACGGCACCGAGATCAGCCGGGTCGGGGTGGTGGGCTGCGGTCTGATGGGCTCCGGCATCGCCGAGATGTGCGCCGGATCCGGTGTGGACGTGCTCGTCGCCGTCTCGTCCGACCGCTCGGCGACGGCCGGCATACACCGGATCGAGAAATCGCTGGACCGGGCCGTGGCCAAGGGCCGGGTCGCCGAGGCCGAACGCGCCGCGATCCTCGGGCGGATCACCCTCACCACCGATCTGCGCGACCTCGCCGGGCGCCAGCTGGTCCTGGAGGCCATCACCGAGGACGAGCCGGCCAAACTCGCGCTCTTCGCCCGTCTCGACGCGATCGTCGAGGACCCGCGGGCCGTCCTGACCACCAACACCTCGTCGCTGCCCGTCATGCGGGTCGCCGGCGCCACCGCGCGCCCCGAGCGGGTCGTCGGGACGCACTTCTTCAACCCGGTGACCGTCATGCCGCTGGTCGAGCTGACCGGCTGTCTGCTCACCTCGGAGCAGACGTACGACCGGGTCGAGACGTTCGTCACGAAGATGCTGGGCAAGGAGGTCGTACGGTCCCCGGACCGGGCCGGCTTCGTCGTCAACGCCCTCCTCGTCCCCTATCTGCTCGCGGCGATGCGGATGGCGGAGTCGGGGTTCGCCACGCCGGAGGACATCGACCGGGGGATGACCCTGGGCTGCGCCCATCCGATGGGGCCGCTGAGACTGGCCGACATGATCGGTCTCGACACGCTCGCGGCGGTCGCGGACGGGCTGTACGCGGAGTTCAAGGACCCCCTGTGCGCGGCGCCGCCGCTGCTGTCCCGGATGGTCGAGGGCGGACTGCTCGGCAAGAAGTCCGGTCGTGGTTTCTACAGCTACGTCTGATGCCGCGTCAGGTTCTGCTGCCGGTGCCGCGTCTGACGTCGCGTCAGTGTTCGTGGCGGGGGCCGTGGCGGGGCGGCCCGGCCGGCCGGTCAACCCCTATCCGGGGGCGCCGGTACGAGGCGGCCGGGCGCCCGTCGACGGTCGCGGGGGCGGCCACGGCCGGGTCCGCACCGGGCCGGGCCACCACCCCCTACGCCCGTCCGCTTAGGGGTCCGCGCGGCGACGCGCGGGCGCTATCGTCCGTGACGTCCCGTCGCGTGCTCAGCTGCTCAGCGCCGACTTGCCGGGTTCCGTGGAGGGGTTCATGCGCGTTCTACTGGTAGCGCCGTCTTCGCACACACGACTGCACCATCTGGTGCCGCTGGGCTGGGCCCTGCGCACGGCGGGGCACGCGGTGCTGATCGCCGCCCGCCCCGCCTTCACCGAGGCCGTCACCGCGGCCGGCTTCGTCGCCGTCGCCGTCGGCACGGACGCCCCCGACGGGTCCGACTCGCCCGGGGCGGCCTCCGGCGATTCGGCCGACGGCGCGCGCCTCGCCGAACAGGCCGACGTGGACGGCCTGGTGGCCCACGGCGAGCGGTGGCGGCCCGACCTGGTGCTCTGGGACGCCCACGCGCCCGCGGGGGCGACCGCGGCCGGACTGCTGGGCGCGGCGCGCGTCCGCGTCGTCGGACCGTTCGACAGCCGCCCCGGCGCGGACGGCGACCCGGTGGACCGTACGGCCGGCGAACGGGCCGGCGGCGAGCGGGTGGCCGGCGAGCGAGTGGCCGGCGAACGGGCCGACGGTGACGGCACCCTGGACTGTCTCCCGCCGTCCCTGCGCCGGTCGGAGGACGCCGACAACCTGTCCGTACGCCTGGTGCCCTACACCGGCCCCGACGTGATCCCCGCCTGGCTCCAGCGCACCCCGCGCACCCGCAGGATCTACGTGGCCCCCGACGTACCCGACAGCGCGATCCCCGCCCTGTTCGACGCGGCGGCCGGAACCGACGCCGAGCTGATCTGCGAACTGAGCCAGGACCGTATCCCGCCCGGCGTCCAACTCCCCGCCCAGGCAAGGCTCTTCGACTCCGTACCGGCCGGGACCGTCCTCGCGTCCTGCGTCGGTGTCGTGCACGGGGGCGGCACCGCGCTCGCCATGGCCGCGCTCTCCCACGGGCTGCCGCAGCTCACCCTTCTGTCCGACTCCGCCGCCCCGGGCGCCGGTATCGCGCAGCGGCTCGCCCAGCACGGCGCCGGACTGCTCAGCGACCCGGCACGGCTGGACGCCGCCGTCATCGGGCAGCTCGCGGGTGATTCCCCGGCCCGGGAGAAAGCTCGGCTCCTCCTCAAGGAAATGACGTCCATGCCGACCCCGCGCGAGGTCGTACCGGAATTGGTCGGCATCGCGACCGGCCGATGAAGGGGCGGGCGGTCCGGCCCCACCGAATTTAGGGGTGGGTGCGGGTACCCGATCTCGGTAGCGTTCAGCGTGGAGCTTCGACGGAGCGAAGAAGGAACTCTCCGGTTCGCGACGCACGGCGAACTCATTCGATCTCATTCCAGTGGTGTCATTCCACGCGCTGGGCAACCGAATTGGGCATCTCGTGAACGGGGCCGCCATGGGTCAGGAAGAAAAGCTTCGCGCATATCTCAAGCGGGCGACCGCCGACCTCCAGGAGACGCGGCAACGGCTGCGGGAAGTCGAGTCGCGTGGCTACGAGCCCATCGCGATCGTCGGTATGAGCTGTCGTTATCCCGGCGGTATTTCCACCCCGGACGAACTGTGGCGGCTCGTGGCGGAAGGCCGGGACGCGATCGGTGATTTTCCGGCCGATCGCGGCTGGGACGTGGAGCGCCTCTACCACCCCGATCCCGAGCAGCCCGGAAAAACGTATGTGCGTAGGGGTGGATTCCTCTACGACGCCGCCGAATTCGACGCCGCGTTCTTCGGGATCAGCCCCCTGGAAGCCGGCCGGATGGACCCGCAGCAGCGCATCCTCCTCGAAGCGTCCTGGGAGGCGGTCGAACGGGCCGGTATCGCCCCCGAGTCCCTGCGTTCCAGCGCCACCGGTGTGTTCGCCGGTCTGATGTACCACGACTACGACGGCGGCGCCCCCGGCGGCAGCCTGGTCTCCGGCCAGGTCGCCTACAACCTCGGACTTGAGGGCCCGGCCGTCTCCGTCGACACCGCCTGCTCGTCCTCGCTGGTCGCCGTGCACCTCGCCGCCCAGTCGCTGCGCAGCGGCGAGTGCACGATGGCACTGGCCGGCGGGGTGGCCGTGATGAGCACCCCCGAGATCTTCGTCGACTTCAGCCGCCGCCGCGGGCTCGCCCCCGACGGCCGCTGCAAGTCGTTCTCCGACGACGCCGACGGCACCTCCTGGGCCGAGGGCGTCGGTGTGCTGGTCCTCGAACGGCTCTCCGACGCACGGCGGCTGGGCCACCGGGTGTGGGGCGTGGTGCGCGGCTCCGCCGTCAACCAGGACGGCGCCAGCAACGGCATGATGGCGCCGAACGGCCCCTCCCAGATCAAGGTCATCCAGCAGGCCCTCGCCGACGCGGGCCTCACCACGGCCGACGTCGACGCCGTCGAGGCGCACGGCACCGGCACCGCGCTCGGCGACCCCATCGAGGCGCGCTCGCTGCTCGCCACGTACGGGCAGGGCAGGCCCGCCGACCGGCCGCTGCGGCTCGGCTCCATCAAGTCCAACCTCGGCCATCCGCAGGCCGCGGCGGGCATCGCCGGCATCATCAAGATGCTCCTCGCGATGCGGCACCGCCAACTGCCCAAGACCCTGCACGTGGGGGAGCCCTCACGGCACGTGGACTGGGCGTCGGGCGCGGTCAGCCTGCTCACCGAGGCCGAGCCGTGGCAGGACCACGGGCGTCCGCGCCGGGCCGCCGTGTCGTCGTTCGGCCTCAGCGGCACCAACGCGCACATCATCCTGGAGGAGACCGACGAGCGGCCGGGCGGCGCGGACGCCACCGGCGAGCGGCCGGCCGGCGGCGCGGTCACCCCGCTGGTGCTCTCGGCCAGGACGGAGTCCGCGCTGCGGGAGTCGGCGCGCCGCGTCGCCGTCCACCTGGACACGGCCGGCGCCCTGGACACCGCCGTCGGCCCGGACACCGCCGGCCCCTTGGACACCGCCGCCCGTCTCGACGACACCGGCCTCTCGCTGGTGACCGGCCGCTCCCTCTTCGAGCACCGCGCCGTCGTCGTCGGCGCCGACCGGGCCGAACTCACCGCCGGGCTGGGCGCCCTGGCGAGCGGCGAGGCCGCGCAGAGCGTCGTGACCGGCCGCGCGGCCGGGGCGCGCGCCAAGACGGTCTTCGTCTTCTCCGGCCAGGGCTCGCAGTGGGCCGGCATGACGACCCGGCTCCTGGCCGAGTCCGAGGTGTACGCGCAGCGGCTCGCCGAGTGCGAGAAGGCGTTGTCCCAGTACGTCGACTGGTCGGTCACCGAGGTCCTGCGCGGCGATCCCGGCGCACCGCCCGCCGAACGCGTCGACGTCGTCCAGCCCGTGCTGTGGGCCGTGATGGTCTCCCTGGCCGCCGTCTGGCGCGCGCACGGCGTCGAGCCCGACGTCGTCATCGGCCACTCGCAGGGCGAGATCGCCGCCGCGAGCGTGTCGGGCGCCCTGTCGCTGTACGACGGCGCGCGTGTGGTGGCCCTGCGCAGCAAGGCCATCGCCGAACTCCTCGACCGGCGGGGCGGCATGCTCGCCGTGGGCCTGTCGGCCGAGCGCGCCGAGGCGTACGTGGACCGCTACCGCGACCAGGTCTCGATCGCGGCCGAGAACGGCGCCGAGTCCGTGGTGCTGTCCGGCGAGGGCGCCGTACTGGACCGGCTGCGGGAGGAGTTGGCGGCCGACGACGTACGCGCCAAGCGGGTCCCCGTGGACTACGCCTCGCACTCCGCGTTCGTCGACGCCCTGGAGGAGCGCCTGTTGAGCGATCTCGCGCCGATCGAACCGCGCGAGGCGGAGGTGGCGATGATGTCCACCGTCACCGGCGGCTGGGTCGACGGCACCGAGCTGGACGCGCGCTACTGGTTCGACAATCTACGGGGCCGGGTCCGGTTCGCCTCGGTGGTGGGGGAGTTGGCCACCTCGGGCCCCATGGCGTTCCTGGAGATCAGCGCCCACCCGGTCCTCGGCATGAGCATCCAGGAGACCCTGGACGCGCTGGAGAACACCGCCGTCGTCACCGGCACGCTGCGGCGTGACGAGGGCGGGCTCGACCGGTTCGTCAGATCGGCGGCCGAACGGCACGTGCGCGGACTGCCCGTGGACTGGGCGACGTTCTTCCCGGACGCCGAGCCCGTCGACGTACCGACCAACCCGTTCCAGCGCAGCCGTTACTGGCATCCCGAGTGGGCGCTGCCCACCACCTCCGCGCCGGTGCCCGGCACGGCGGACGACGGCCCGTTCTGGGCCGGTGTGGAGCGCAACGACACCGGGGCGCTCGCCGAACTGCTCGACGTGGACGCCGCCCGGCTGGGCGATGTCGTGCCCGCACTCGCCGCCTGGCGCCGGGAGCGCAACCGGCGGTCGACCGTCGACTCCTGGCGCTACCGGGTGACCTGGGCGCCCCCGGCCGGCGGCCCGTTCACGGGGCTGACCGGCTGCTGGCTGCTCGTCGTCCCGCCCGGCGACCCGCGGGCCGACGCGATCGGCCGCGCGCTCGCCGCGAGCGGCGCCACCGTCGTCACCGCCGGGACCGGGGAGGCCACGGACCGCGCCGCGCTCGCCGCCCGGCTGCGCGACGCGCTCGCCGGTCAACAGCCCACCGGCGTCCTGTCGTTGACGGCCACCGAAGGACCGGCGGGAGCCGGGCACGCGGGACTTCCGTACGCCGTCCGGAGCACCGTCACCCTCTTCCAGGCGCTGCGCGACGCGGACATCGCCGCGCCCCTGTGGTGCGTCACCTCCGGCGCCGTCGCGGTCGACACCGCCGAGGACGTCGACCCAGACGCCGCCGCCCTCTGGGGACTGGGCACCGTACTCGCGCTCGACGCCCCGGACACCTGGGGCGGCCTCGTCGACATCGCCGCGTCCGAGACCGGCGACCCGGCCGCCCTGGACCGCCTCTGCCGGATCCTGTCCGGCGCCGACGGCGAGGAGCAGGTCGCCGTGCGCCGTACGGGAGCCTTCGCCCGCCGGCTGGTACGCGCCCCGCTCGGCGACGACGCCCCCACCACCTGGCGCCCGCGCGGCACCGTGCTGGTCACCGGCGGCACCGGAGTCGTCGGCGGGCACGTGGCCCGCTGGCTGGCGAGCGCCGGAGCCGAACGCGTCGTCCTCACCAGCCGGCGCGGCCCCGACGCACCCGGCGCCGCCGAACTGGCCGCCGAACTGAACGAGTTGGGCGCCGAGGTGGTCGTCGAGTCCTGCGACGTCGCCGACCCGGCGGCGGTCGCCGCGCTCGTCGCCGCACTGCCCGACGACAAACCGCTGACCGCCGTCCTGCACGCGGCCGGGGTACTGACCGGGGAAACGCCCCTGGCCGAGGTGACCCCCGAGGAGTTCGCCGACGCGATGCGCGCCAAGGCCGGCGGAGCCGCCGCCCTGGACACGGCGCTGGGCGACCGGGAACTCGACGCCTTCGTGCTGTTCTCCTCCGGCGCCGCCGTCTGGGGCACCGCCGGACAGCCCGCCTACGCCGCCGCCAACGCCTACCTCGACGGGCTCGCCCAGCGCCGCCGCGCCCGCGGCCTCACCGCGACGTCCGTCGCCTGGGGCTCCTGGGGCGGCGGCGGCATGGTCGGCGAGGAGAGCGGCGCGCACCTGCGCCGGATGGGCCTGGCCGAGATGGACCCGGAGGCCGCCGTACGGGCGCTCGGCCTCGCGCTGGACCGGGACGAGAGCCATCTCGTCGTCGCCGACATCGACTGGGACCTCTTCGTCCCCGTCTACACCCTCGCCCGCGACCGCCCGTTGCTGCGCGACCTCACCGACGCGCGGCGGGTCCTCGACGAGCAGACCGGTGCGGGCGACGCACCGGCCACCGCCGACGGCGCGGGTACGGCGCTGGCCGACCGGCTCGCCCCACTGAGCGAGACCGAGCAGCACCAGCACCTCCTCGAACTGGTGCGCGGCCATGTCGCCGCCGTACTCGGCCACCCCGGCGCCGCGTCCGTCGAACCCGACGGTGTCTTCAAGGAGATCGGCTTCGACTCCGTGACGGCCGTCGACCTGCGCAACCGGCTGGGCGCCGCCGTCGGGCTGAAGCTGCCCGCCACCGTCGTCTTCGACTACGTCAGCTCCAAGGCGCTCGCCGCGCACCTCTGGACGCTCGTCTGCGAGACCGAGGGCGCCGGAGCCGTACCGCTGAGCGTCGAACTCGACCGGCTGGAAGCCCGGTTGGCGGAGCTGAGCCGCGACGAGATCGAACGCACCCGCGTCACCGCACGGCTCCAGAGCCTGGTCGGGAAGCTGACCGGGACCCTCGGCGGCGGGGACGGCCCGAGTGTGACGGACCGGCTGAAGTCGGCCACGACCGACGACCTCTTCGACTTGATCGACAACGAACTCGGCGCGAGTTGACCGGGCATCCCCCAGGGACAGGACACGAGAAGCAATGGCTGCTGACGAAGACAAGCTGGTCGACTACCTCAAGCGCGTGACGGCCAATCTGCACCAGACCCGCGAGCGGCTGCGCGAGCTGGAGGCCGCCGAGCAGGAGCCGATAGCCATCGTCGCCATGGGCTGCCGCTTCCCCGGCGACATCCGCACCCCGGAGGACCTGTGGAAGCTGGTGGCGGCGGGCGGCGACGCGATCGGCCCGTTCCCCACCGACCGCGGCTGGGACGTGGACGCGCTCTTCGACGGCGGTCCGGCCGACGACCGGGTCACCGAGGGCGGATTCCTCAGCGGCGCCGGTGACTTCGACGCCGCGTTCTTCGGCATCTCGCCGCGCGAGGCCCTGGCCCTGGACCCGCAGCAGCGCGTCGCGCTCGAACTCGCCTGGGAGACCCTGGAGCGCGCCGGCATCCCGCCGCTCTCGCTGCGTGAGGCACCGGTCGGCGTGTTCCTCGGCAGCGGCAGCCAGGACTACTACGACGGAGTCGCGCCCGCGCGGATGGCGGCCGTCGCCGACGACTACCTGAGCACCGGCACCGCGGGCTCCGTCATCTCCGGCCGCATCGCCTACTCGCTGGGACTCGAAGGCCCCGCAGTCACCGTCGACACCGCCTGCTCGTCGTCCCTGGTCGCCCTGCACCTGGCCGCCCAGGCCCTGCGGCAGCGCGACTGCTCCCTCGCCCTGGCGGGCGGTGTGATGGTGATGTCCACACCGTCCCCGTTCCGTGCCTTCAGCCGGCAGCGCGGTCTCGCCCCGGACGGCCGCTGCAAGGCGTTCTCCGACGACGCCGACGGCACCGGCTGGTCCGAGGGCGCCGGACTGCTGCTGCTGGAGCGGCTGTCCGACGCGCGCCGGGCCGGCCACCCCGTACTCGCCGTCATCCGCGGCTCCGCCGTCAACTCCGACGGCGCCTCCAACGGCCTCACCGCGCCGAACGGCCCCTCCCAGCAGCGCGTCATCCGGCAGGCGCTCACGAACGCGGCCCTGTCCCCGGCCGACATCGACGCCGTGGAGGGGCATGGCACCGGTACGACCCTGGGCGACCCGATCGAGGCGCAGGCGCTGCTCGCGACATACGGCGCGGACCGCCCCGAGGACCGGCCGCTGTGGCTCGGCTCGGTCAAGTCCAACATCGGGCACGCGCAGGCCGCCGCCGGGGTGAGCGGTGTCATCAAGATGGTTCTCGCCATGCGGCACAAGCTGCTGCCGAAGACGCTGCACGTGTCGCGGCCGAGCGGTGAGATCGACTGGTCGGCCGGCGCCGTACGGCTCCTGGAGAGCGAACGCCCCTGGGAGAACGGGGACCGGCCGCGCCGCGCGGGCGTGTCCTCGTTCGGGGTGAGCGGAACCAACGCCCACGTCATCCTGGAGGAGGCCCCGGCGCCCGCCCCCGAGCCCGAGCCCGAGCAGCCGGCCGACGCCGCGCCGTGGCCCGCCGGGGCCGCCGTACCCCTGCCCGTCACCGCCCAGAGCCCGACGGCGCTCCAGGCCCAGGCCCGGCAGCTGATCCCGGTCGCCGCCCACCTCACGGAACACTCCGCGGACCGGCTGCTCGACCTCGGCCACTCGCTGGCGACGACCCGCTCCCCGCTCCAGCACCGCGCCGTGGTCCTCGCCGGCGACACCGCCGCCGCGGCCGACGGGCTCACCGCGCTCGCCGACGGGGCCACCGCCCCCGGACTCCTGACGGGCCCGCCGGTCCCCGGCCGTACCGCGTTCCTCTTCTCCGGCCAGGGCTCCCAGCGCGTCGGCATGGGACGTGAACTGCACGCCGCCTTCCCGGTGTTCGCCGCCGCGCTGGACACCGTGTGCGACGTATTCGGACCGTTCCTGGACCGCCCGCTGCGGGACGTCATCTTCGACGACGCCGAGCGGCTCGACCGCACCGAGTACACCCAACCCGCCCTGTTCGCCGTCGAGGTGGCGCTCTTCCGGCTCCTGGAGTCCTGGTCCGTCACCCCGGACGTGCTGATCGGCCACTCCATCGGCGAACTCGTCGCCGCCCATGTCTCCGGGGTGCTCGACCTGCACGACGCGTGCGCGCTCGTCGCCGCCCGAGGCCGGCTCATGCAGGCGCTGCCCGGCGGCGGCGCGATGATCGCGGTCGAGGCCACCGAGGACGAGGTACGGCCGCTGCTCACCGACCGGGTGAGCCTCGCCGCCGTCAACGGCCCCCGCTCCGTGGTGATCTCGGGCGACGACGGCGAAGTCACCGCCCTCGCCGCCCGGTTCGCCGACACCGGCCGCAAGACCCGGCGGCTGCGCGTCAGCCATGCCTTCCACTCCCCGCACATGGACGGCATGCTCGCCGAGTTCGGCGCCGTCGTGCGGGGTCTGACCTTCGCCGCGCCGACCGTTCCCGTGGTCTCCAACGTCACCGGCGAGCTCGCCACGGCCGGCGAACTCGGCAGCGCCGAGTACTGGGTTCGGCACGTCCGCGAGGCCGTCCGCTTCCACGACGGCGTACGCACCCTGGAATCCACCGGCGTCACCCGCTACGTCGAGGTCGGCCCCGACGGCGTGCTCGCCGCGCTGACCCGCCGCGCCCTCACGGCGGCCGAGGACGGCGCCGTCGTGCTGCCCACGCTCCGCGCGAACCGGCCCGAGCCCGGCAGCGTACTGACCGCACTGGCCCAGCTGTACATCAGCGGCGTCGACCCCGACTGGACGGCCGTCTTCGCCGGCCGGGGCGCCCGCGAAGTCCCGCTGCCCGTCTACGCGTTCCAGCACCGCCGCTACTGGCTCGACGGGCGCGACACGCAGGACGACGTCGCCTCGGCGGGCCTGCGCACCCACGGACACCCCCTGCTCGGCGCCGCGATCACCCTCGCCGGCACCGAGGGCGCCGTGCTGACCGGTCGGCTCTCGCTGGCCCAACAGCCCTGGCTGGCCCAGCACATGGTGGGCGACACCGCGATGCTGCCGGGCACGGCCTTCGTGGAACTCGCCGTCCAGGCGGGCGACCAGGTCGGCTGCGGACGCGTCGAGGAACTGACCCTCAGCGGCCCCCTGGTGCTGCCCGCCCACGGCGGCGTACGGGTCCAGCTCACCGTGGGCGCCGCCGACCCGTCCGGGCGCCGCCCCGTCGCCGTGCACTCGCAGCCCGAGGACGCGCCCGACGACGAGCCGTGGACCCGGCACGCGGCGGGCACCGTCGCCCGGTCGACCGGCCGCCCCGGCGCCTCGCTCACCGTCTGGCCGCCGAAGGACGCCGAGGAGATCCCGACGGACGGGCTCTACGACGACTTCGCCGACACCGGACTGACCTACGGCCCCGTGTTCCGCTCCCTGCGCGCCGCCTGGCGCGTCGGCGACGAGATCTTCGCCGAGGTACGGCTGCCCGACGAACCGGCCCACGGCGCCGAGGAGTTCGCCCTCCACCCCGCCGTACTCGACGCGGCGACCCACGCCCTGCGGGCGGCGGGCGGCGGCGACAGCACGGCCGGCGGCACCGGCCTCGTCCCGTTCTCCTGGTCCGGCGTCGAACTGCACGCCAGCGGCGCCTCCGCGCTGCGCGTACGCTTCTCGCCGACCGCGCCCGAGACCTTCGCCGTCACGGTCGCCGACGCGGCGGGCGACCCCGTCGCCACCGTCGAGGCCAACGTGTTCCGCCCGCTGGAGACCACCGCGCACACCGCCGGGGCCGTACGCCTTCCGCTGTACCGCACCGACTGGCTGCCGATGCCGGCCGAGGCACTGCCCGAACACCGGTCGGCCACCGCCGAGTTCGACGCCGTCGACCTCACCGGACCGGTCCCCGAGGTCGTCGTCCTGCGCGGCGTCCCCGGCACGGACGCCGGGGCCACCCGCGCGGCCACCAGCCGCGCGCTGCTCGCCACCCAGGCGTGGCTCGCCTCCGGCCACACCGCCGGCGCCACGCTGGTCCTGCTCACCTCCGGCGCCGTCCCGGCCGTCGGCGAGCCGGTACGCGACCTCGCGGGCGCGGCCGTCTGGGGCCTGGTCCGCGCGGCGCAGGCCGAACACCCGGACCGGTTCGTACTGCTCGACGTCGAGGACCCCGAGGCGGACATCGCCGACGACGTCCTGGCCGCCCTACGCGCCGGTGGCGAGCCGCAGATCGCGGTACGCGGCACCGTCCCGCACGCCGCCCGGCTCATCCGCACCGCGCCGGAGCCCCAACAGGGCGGTGGCGGACCGGCGTTCGACCCCGCGGGCACGGTGCTCCTCACCGGCGCGTCCGGCGCGCTGGGCGGCGTCGTCGCCCGCCGTCTCGTCACGGAGCACGGCGCCCGGCACCTGCTGCTGCTCAGCCGCGGCGGCAAGCCGGCCGTCGCCGCTCTCGTCGCCGAACTCACCGCGCTCGGCGCCCAGGTGAGCGTGTCCGCCTGCGATGTCGCCGACCGCAGGGCACTGGGCAAGGTGCTGGGCCGGATCCCCAAGAAGCACCCCCTCACCGCCGTGCTGCACGCCGCCGGTGTGCTGGACGACGCCGTACTGACCGCGCTGACACCCGAGCGGGTGGACGCGGTGCTGCGGCCCAAGGTCGACGGTGCACTGAACCTGCACGAGCTGACCCGGGGCGCCGACCTCGCCGCGTTCGTCCTCTTCTCCTCCGTCTCCGGCGTCCTCGGCGCCCCCGGCCAGGCCAACTACGCCGCCGCCAACGCTTTCCTGGACGGCTTCGCCGCCCATCGCCGCGCGGCCGGACTGCCCGCGCTGTCCGTCGCCTGGGGCCTGTGGAGCGGCGTCGGCGGCATGGGCGGCGCGCTCGCCGACACCGACACCACCCGCCATGCGCGCGGCGGACTGCTGCCGCTGTCCACGGACGAGGGGCTGGCGCTCTTCGACGCCGCGATCCGTACGGCACCGGACGGGACCGGATCCGGGGCCGAGCCCGAGGCCGAGCCCGGGGCCGACTTCGGAGCCGGGGCCGCCGTCGTCGCCGTGAAGCTCGACCTCGCCGCCCTGCGCGCCCGGGGCGCCGACGCCCCGAAGCCGCTGCACACCCTGGCCGTCGGCCGCACCCGCCGCGCCGCCTCCGGAGCCGTCGCGCACACCTCGTCGTACGCCGGCACGGTCGCCGCGCTGCCCGCCGAGGACCGTCTCGCGGCCGTCCTGGACCTCGTACGCGAACACACCGCGTCCGTCCTCGCCTACCCCTCCGCGCGCGAGGTCGACCCGCTGCTCGAATTCCAGCAGCTCGGCTTCGACTCACTGACCGCGATCGAACTGCGCAACGGCCTGGGCACGGCCACCGGCCTGCGGCTGCCCGCCACCCTGGTCTTCGACCACCCCACCCCCACCACACTCGCCGAGCACCTGCTCGCCACCCTGTCCGGTGCCGCCGATGCCGCCGTCGTCACCGCGCCGTCCGGCGCCGAACAGGACGAGCCGGTCGCGATCGTCGGCCTCGCCTGCCGCTTCCCCGGCGGTGTCTCCTCGCCCGACGACCTGTGGCGGATGCTCACCGAAGCGGCCGACGGCATAGGGGAGTTCCCCGCCGACCGGGGCTGGGACGTCGAGGGCCTTTACGACCCCGAGCGCCGCCGCCCGAACACCAGTTACGTCCGCGAGGGCGGCTTCCTGTACGACGCGGGCGACTTCGATCCCGCGTTCTTCGGCGTCGCGCCGAAGGAGGCGCCGATGATCGATCCGCAGCAGCGGATCCTCCTCGAAGCGTCGTGGGAGGCGCTGGAGCGGGCCGGTATCGACCCCCGGTCGCTCAAGGGCTCCCGTACCGGGGTGTACGCCGGTGTGCAGTACCACGACTATCTGGGCGCGGGCAGCTCCGGCTCCATCGTGACCGGACGGGTCGCCTACAGCCTCGGACTCGAAGGCCCCGCCGTGTCCGTCGACACCGCGTGCTCCTCGTCGCTGGTCGCGCTGCACCTCGCCGCGCAGGCCCTGCGCCAGGGCGACTGCTCGCTCGCGCTGGCCGGCGGAGTCACCGTGATGGCGACGCCCGAGACCTTCGTGGAGTTCAGCAGGCAGGGCGGGCTCGCCCCCGACGGCCGGTGCAAGGCGTTCTCCGACGACGCCGACGGCACCGCCTGGTCCGAGGGCGCCGGTCTCGTCGTCCTGGAACGGCTCTCCGACGCGCGCCGCAACGGCCACCCCGTGCTCGCCGTCGTACGCGGCTCCGCCGTCAACCAGGACGGCACGTCGAACGGTCTCACCGCCCCCAACGGCCCCGCCCAGCAACGGGTGATCCGGCAGGCCCTGGCCGGCGCCCGCCTCACCGCCGGCGACATCGACGCCGTCGAGGCGCACGGCACCGGCACCAGGCTCGGCGACCCCATCGAGGCGCAGGCTCTGATGGCGACGTACGGCCAGGAGTCCCCGGCCGACCGGCCGCTGCTCATCGGGTCCGTCAAGTCCAACATCGGGCACACCCAGGCAGCCGCGGGCGTCGCCGGGATCATCAAGATGGTCCTCGCCATGCGCCACGCCGAACTGCCGAAGACCCTCCATGTCAACGCGCCGTCGGGGGAGATCGACTGGTCGGCGGGCCATGTCCGGCTGCTCACCGAGGCCGTGCCGTGGGAGCGCTCGGAGCGGCCCCGGCGCGCGGGCGTCTCCTCGTTCGGCGTCAGCGGCACCAACGCGCACGTGATCATCGAGGAGCCGCCGGCCGACGCCCACGGGACGGCCGACGCCCCCGCGCCCTCCGACGCCGACTCCGACGAGGCCGCGCCGACCGTCCCGTGGGTGCTCTCCGGCCGCACCACGGAGGCCCTGCGCCTCCAGGCCGAACGTCTGCTCTCCTACCTCAACGACGACCCCGACCGGGACCTCGCCGACGTCGGCCACTCGCTCGCCACCTCACGCGCCGCGCTGGAGAACCGCGCGGTCGTGGTCGGCGCCCGCTACCCGGAGTTCCTGCGCGGTCTGATGGCCCTCGTCGACGGCGAGGAGGCACCGGGCGTCGCCGAGGGCGTCGCCACCGGCGGCGGCCGGACCGGGTTCCTCTTCTCCGGCCAGGGCGCGCAGCGGCTCGGCATGGGGCGTGAACTGTACGACGCCTTCCCCGTGTTCGCCGCCGCGCTGGACAGCGTGTGCGAGGTGATCGACCGGTACGCGGCCCGGCCGCTGCGCGAGGTGATGTGGGCGGAGCCCGACACGGCCGACGCGCTGCTGCTGGACGAGACCGAGTTCACCCAGCCCGCGCTCTTCGCCGTCGAGGTGGCGCTGTTCCGGCTGCTGGAGTCGTGGGGGATCAGCCCCGACTACGTGGCGGGCCACTCCATCGGCGAACTGGCCGCCGCGCATGTCTCCGGCGTCCTCACCCTGGAGGACGCCGGCGCCCTCGTCGTGGCGCGCGGCGCCCTCATGCAGGCGCTGCCCACCGGCGGCGCGATGACCGCCGTCGCCGCGTCGGAGGAGCGCGTACGGGCCGCCCTGACGGACGACGTCGACATCGCCGCCGTCAACGGCCCCGAATCCGTGGTGATCTCGGGCCCGGCCGACGCGGTCGACGCCGTCGCCGCGGCGTTCGACCGGACCCGGCGGCTGCGCGTCTCGCACGCCTTCCACTCGGGCCTGATGGACCCGATGCTGGACGAACTCGCCGCCGTGGCACAGAAGTCGCAGTTCCAGGCGCCCCGTATCCCGGTCGTCTCCACGGTCACCGGCCAGGAGATCGGTGACGAACTGAGCACCCCGGACTACTGGGTCGGGCAGGTACGCCGTCCCGTACGGTTCCACGACGCCGTACGCGCCATGGACGCGCTCGGCGTGACCCGCTACGTGGAGATCGGCCCCGGCGCGACCCTCGCCGCCCTCGCCCAGGAGGCCCTGGTGGAGCGGTCGGACGAGGTCCTGGTCACCCCGCTCATCGGCAAGGACCGGCCGGAGGCCGCAGCCGCACTGACCGGACTCGGGCGGCTGCACATCAGCGGCGCGTCCGTCGACTGGCGCGCCGTGTTCGGTGAGCGCCAGCAGGTCGAGCTGCCCACCTATCCGTTCCAGCGGCAGCGCTACTGGCTGGAGACCGCGTCGGCCGGCGCCGGTCCCGAGGAGCACCCGCTGCTCGGCTCCGCGACCGAACTCGCGGGCGCCGACGGTGTGTTGTTCACCAGCCGTATCTCGCTCGGCACCCACCCCTGGCTCGCCGGGCACCGCGTCGACCGCTCCGTACTCCTCCCCGGCACCGCCTTCGTGGAGATGGCGATCCGGGCGGGCGACGAGGTCGGCTGCCCCCAGCTGGACGAACTGACCATCGAGGCACCCCTGGTCGTGCCGGAACGGGCGGGCGTACGGCTCCAACTCGCCGTGGACGCGCCCGACTCGGCGGGTGTACGGCGCTTCGGCGTCCACTCCCGTGTCGAAGGCGCCGACGACCGGCTGCCGTGGACCCGCCATGTGAGCGGGGCGCTGGCACCGGCCGCCGCCGTACGGCCGTCGTTCGACCTCACCGAGTGGCCGCCGCCGCGCGCCGAGCGGCTGCCGCTCGACGGGATGTACGCCGACCTCGCGGAACAGGGCCTGGTCTACGGTCCCGCGTTCCAGGGCCTGCGTACCGTATGGCGGCGCGGCGACGAGGTGTTCGGCGAGGTGAGCCTGGAGCCCGGCACCCACACCGACGTCGACCGGTTCGGGATCCACCCCGCGCTGCTCGACGCCGCCCTGCACACCATCGGCTGCGGAGCGTCGGCGGGCAGCGAACCCGTACTGCCGTTCTCCTGGGAGCGGGTGGACCTGCACGCGGTCGGCACCACCAACGTGCGCGTACACGTACGGCCTTCGGGCAACGGCGTGGTGGCCCTGGACATCGCCGACGCCGCCGGAAAGCCCGTCGTCTCCGTCGGATCCCTGCTGCTGCGTCCCCTGTCGGCCGCGACCGCGCGGCCCGTCGCCGCGCCCGCCGCGAACGCCGACACCCTCTTCGGTGTGGAATGGCAGCGGGTCACCGCCGAACCGGTCGGCAGTGTGGGCGGTGCGGACGGTGTCGGCGGTGCGGGCGGCTGGAGCGTGCTCGGCCCCGACCGCTGGGGGCTGGCCGACGGGCTCGGCGCCACGGTCGTCGACGACCCGTCGGCCGGCGAGGGCCCCGTCCTGCTGCCGGCCGGCTCCGACGAGGCCGGCGCCCCCGCCGTGCACCGCGAGGTGCACCGCGTCCTCGGGGTCCTCCAGTCGTGGCTCGCGGACCCGCGCTCGGCGGACCGCACGCTCGTCGTGGTGACCCGGGGCGCGGTCGCCCGCGACGGCGAGAACCCGAGCGACCTCACGGGCGCGGCGGTGGCCGGACTGGTGCGCTCGGCGCAGGCCGAACACCCCGGCCCCGTCGCCCTCGTGGACCTCGAAGCGACCGGCGCCACGGACACCGGCGCCACGGACGCCACAGTGCGGCTGCTGACCGCCGCCGCGGCGGCGGACGAGCCCCACACGGCGCTGCGCGACGGCGCCGTCCTGGCCCCCCGGCTGATCCGGACTGCCGCACCCGTCACCCCGGCCGCCCCGCTCTGGGACCCCGAAGGGACCGTCCTGATCACCGGCGCGGGCGGGGCACTCGGTGGCGCCGTCGCCCGCCATCTCGTCGCCCGGCACGACGTACGGCACCTGCTGCTGGCGAGCCGGCGCGGCGCGGACGCCCCCGGGGCCGCCGCGCTGCGCGACGAACTCACCGCACTCGGCGCGACCGTCTCCGTGGCCGCCTGCGACATCGCCGACCGGGACGCGGTGGCGGCCCTGCTCGCCACCGTGCCCGCCGACCGGCCGCTGCGCGGCGTCGTGCACGCCGCCGGTGTGCTGGACGACGGCGTGATCACCTCGCTCACCCCGGACCGGGTGGCCGCGGTGCTGCGGCCGAAGGTCGACGCGGCGCTCAATCTGCACGAGTTGACCGGCGGGCTCGACCTTTCGGCGTTCGTCCTGTTCTCCTCGGCCGCCGGTGTGCTCGGCTCGCCCGGACAGGGCGGCTACGCGGCGGCGAACGCGTTCCTCGACGCGCTGGCCGCCCGGCGCCGGGCCGCCGGTCTGGCCGGGACATCGCTCGCCTGGGGCGCGTGGGACACCGGCGACGGCGGTATGGCCGACGGCCTCGGCGCCGCCGACACCGCCCGGCTCGCCGGCACCGGCATCGGCACGCTCAGCACGGCGGAAGGCCTCGGTCTCCTCGACGCGGCCCGCGCCCTGGACGACGCGCTGCTGCTGCCGATCCGGCTGGACACCCGGGCACTCGCCGGCCGGGACGCCGACGAACTGCCCGCGCTCCTGCGGAGCCTGGTGCCCGCGTCCGGGTCCGCGCGCCGTACCGCCGACGACGCCCCGGCCGAGAGCGGCACGCTGCGCGAACGGCTCGCCGCGATGCAGCCCCACCAGCGGATGCCCGCGCTGCTCACGCTCGTGCGGACCCACGCGGCCGGGATCCTCGGCTACGCGGGGCCCGAGGAGATCGAGCTGGACAAGCCGTTCAACGAGGTCGGATTCGACTCGCTGTCCGCCATGGGCTTCCGTAACAAGCTCACCCTCGTCACCGGACTGAAGCTGTCGGCGGGGATGATCTACGACTACCCCGACCCGCGTTCGCTCGCCGAACACCTGGGCGCCGAACTGGCCCCGGCGGCCGACGAGTCGGCGGGCCCGGCCCTGACCGACGACGGCATCCGGGACGCGCTCGCCGCGATCCCGGTCGCCCGGCTGCGCGAGGCGGGACTGCTGAACGGACTACTCGAACTCGTCGGGATCGAGCCGGAACCCGTTTCCGGCGCCGCCGCCGACGGGGAGTCCGAGGGGAGCGGCGAGTCGGCGGCCATCGACGCCATGGACAGCGACGCACTGATCAGCATGGCCCTGGGCGAAACGCTCGGCGACGATCCGACGAGAGACTGACCGCGCGTGCGGCGGCCGGCGGGAACGCCCCGCCGGCCCCGCCCCCAGGTCCCGCCCGATCCGCCCAACCGCACTATTCATGTAGGGAGATGTACCTGGATGACCAGTAGCTACATGATCGAGGCGAAGGGGCTACGCAAATCGTTCGGCAGCGTGTCGGTCCTCACGTCGGTCGATCTGACTGTCGAACGCGGCAAGATGCTCGCGCTGCTGGGACCCAACGGCGCGGGCAAGACCACGGCCGTACGGATCATGAGCACCCTGCTCGGCGCCGACGGCGGGACCGTCACCATCGGCGGCCACGACGCCACCAGGAACGCCCGCGCGGTACGCAGGATCATCGGGCTCACCGGCCAGGACACGGCGGTGGACGAACTGCTCACCGGGCACGAGAACTTGGTCATGATGGGCAGACTGTTCCGGCTCGGCAAGGCCGCGGCCGTACGCCGGGCGGGTGAACTGCTCGAACAGTTCAGCCTCGTCGACGCCGCGCACCGGCCCATCAAGACCTACTCCGGCGGGATGCGCCGCAGACTCGACCTCGCGGTCAGCCTGCTCAACTCGCCACCGGTGCTCTTCCTGGACGAGCCCACCACCGGTCTGGACCCGACCAGCAGGATGGAGATGTGGGACACCATCAGATCGCTGATGGCGGCCGGCACCACGGTCCTGCTCACCACCCAGTATCTCGAGGAGGCCGACCAACTCGCCGACCGCATCGCCCTGATCAACGGAGGCAGGGTCGTCGCCGAGGGGACGGCGAAGGAGCTGAAGAGCCAGGTAGGCACGGAACGCGTCGAACTGACCTTCGCGGCGGCCGACATGACGATGGCTCACGCACTCTTCGCCGGACACCGGTTGGACGAGCACACCATCAGCGTGGCCATCGACGGCGTCGCGGACATCCGCGCCCTGCTGAACCTGGCGGCGGAGAAGGGCATCGACGTGGCGCGGTTCGCGCTCCACGAACCCACGCTGGACGACGTGTTCCGCACGCTGACCACCGGCACCGGCGCCGTCAAGAGCACCACCACGGGAGACACGAAATGACCCAGGCCGTCGCGGTGAAGGAACGCTCGTCGTTCGCCCTCGTCCTCGGAGACTGCGGGGTGCTCGTCGGCAGAAGCCTGCGCCATCTCACCCGCAGCGCCGACCAGATGATCCAGGCGGTCGCCCTGCCGGTCATGCTGCTCCTGCTGTTCCGCTACATGTTCGGCGGCGCCATCGACACCGGCGGCCCGTCCTACGTCAACTATCTGATCGCCGGAATCGTCGTGCTCAGCGTGGCGTTCAGCGCCTCGGCGACCTCGGTCGGGGTGGCGAGCGACCTCCAGAACGGGATCGTCGACCGGTTCCGCTCCATGCCGATGTTCGGCCCCGCCGTCCTCGTCGGACACGTCGTCTCCGCGTCGCTGCGGAACATCCTGTCCGTCGTGATGGTGATCGGCGTCGGCTATCTGGTCGACTTCCGCCCGAACGCGACCGCCTCCGAATGGCTGGCCGCCTGCGGCATCCTGCTGCTGTTCGTGGTCGCCATCGCCTGGATCGCCACACTCTTCGGAGTCATCGCCGGCAGCGTCGAGGCCGCCAGCGGCTACGCCATGATCCTGGTGTTCCTGCCGTACGCGAGCAGCGCGCTCGTACCGGCCGACGGGATGCCGACCGTGCTGCGCGTCATCGTCGAGAACCAGCCGTTCACGCCGGTCGTCGACGCCGTACGCGCGCTGCTCGTCGGCACGCCGCTCGGCAACAGCGCCTGGGTGGCGCTCGCCTGGTGGGTGCCGATCCTGCTCGTCACATCGGCGTTCACGATGCGGGTCTTCCACCGGCACACCACCCGCTGACACCGGCCGGGCGGGCCGCGCCGCCGTCGACTCAGGCGACGCGGTCCCGCGCGGCCGACCAGCGGGCGATGTGGTGGTTGACGGCGGCGATGACGGCGGCGGCCTGGTCGTTGAGATAGAAGTGACCACCGGGGAAGACCTGGATCTCGAAGTCCGCCTCCGTGTGATCGGCCCACGCCCGCGCGTCGTCGACGGGCACCTGCGGATCGGCGTCGCCGACCAGCGCCACGACCGGACACGCGACCGAGGCGCCCGGTTCGCTCCGGTACGACTGCACGGCCGCGTAGTCGCTGCGCAGCGCGGGCAGGATCATGCGCAGGATGTCGTCGTCACCGAGGACCTGTGCGTCGGTACCGCTCATCCGGCGGACCTCGTCGAGGATGTTCTCGTCCGTGGACAGCTCACGCGTCGACACACATATGCAGGGCGGCGCGCACCGCCCGGAGACGATCACCCCCAGCAGATCCACGTCCGTGCCGCGCAGCCGCCGAGCGACCTCGAACGCCACCGTCGCGCCCATGCTGTGACCGAAGAGGGTCACCGGCCGGTCCGCCCACTCCAGCACCTCACGCGTCACCGCGTCGGCCAGCTCCGGAATGTTGTCGATGCCTTTCTCGTCCCGCCGGTCCTGCCGGCCCGGATACTGGACGGCCAGTACGTCCGTCCCGGGCGCGAGCGCCTTGGCCACCGGCAGAAAGAACGACGCCGAACCTCCCGCGTGCGGCAGGCACACCAGTTGGGTGCTCGCCGCCGAGGCCGGCCGAAAGCGTCGAATCCACGGCTGCGTTTCGCGGGATGCGAGAGTCATGATGTTTCGTAGCCTCATTCTGCGCGCGCACGTCGATTGAGCATTGCATGCCCAATGTGCCAGCGTAAGCCCCCCGTACGCAACCCCTAACCCCCCGGACCCGTGCGCGCGTTGGCGATATCGGGGGCAGTCCTTAGGGGTGGCTGAGGTAAATCTTCGTCGCTATCGTGTCGAGCGTATTCGCCACTGAATTCATATCGATTCTGGGCGTGGTGAAGGCCGCGGAAAAGCCGCAACGAAACTGATTGGTAATTCGTGCTGGTGCGCCGTGCTGAGTTCGACCGGAGCGATGGGTGACGTCGGTGGGGAACAACGAAGAAAAGCTGCTCAACTACCTCAAGCGCGCGACAGCCGACCTCCGCGACGCGCGGCGGAAGCTGAGCGAGGCCGAGGAGCGGCAGCACGCCCCGATCGCGATCGTGGGGATGGCCTGCCGGTTCCCGGGAGGCGTGACGTCCCCCGAGCAGCTGTGGCAGCTCGTCGCCGCAGGCGCGGACGGCGTCACCGGCTTTCCCGCCGACCGCGGCTGGGACACCGAGGGGCTGTACGACCCGGAACCGGGAAAGCCCGGCACGACTTACGTCCGCGAGGGCGGCTTCCTGCACGACTCCGCCGACTTCGACCCCGCGTTCTTCGGGATATCGCCGCGCGAGGCGCTGGCGATGGACCCCCAGCAGCGGCTGGTCCTGGAGACGTCCTGGGAGGCGTTCGAGCGCGCGGGCATCGACCCGCACACGGTGCGCGGCTCACAGACCGGTGTCTTCGCCGGTGTGATGTACCACGACTACGGATCATGGGTCCGGGAGATCCCCGACGAGCTGGCCGGTTATCTCGGCAACGGCACGTCCGGCAGCATCCTCTCCGGCCGGATCGCCTACACCCTGGGCCTCGAAGGCCCCGCCATGACCGTGGACACCGCCTGCTCGTCCTCCCTCGTCGCCCTCCACTCGGCGATGCAGGCGCTGCGCCGGGGCGAGTGCTCGCTGGCCCTGGCCGGCGGGGTGACGGTGATGTCGACCCCGGACACCTTCGTCGAGTTCAGCCTCCAGCAGGGCCTCGCCGCCGACGGCCGGTGCAAGCCGTTCGCGGCGGCGGCCGACGGCACCGGCTGGGGCGAGGGCGTCGGCATGCTGCTGCTGGAGACGCTGGCCGACGCGCGGCGCAACGGGCACCAGGTGCTCGGCGTCGTACGCGGCTCCGCCGTCAACCAGGACGGCGCCTCCAGCGGTATGACCGTCCCCAACGGCCCCTCCCAGCAGCGGGTCATCCGGGCCGCGCTGGCCGACGCGGGGATCGAGGCGTCCGGGGTGGACGCCGTCGAGGCGCACGGCACCGGCACCCGGCTCGGCGACCCCATCGAGGCGCAGGCCCTGCTCGCGACGTACGGCAAGGAACGCCGGGAGCCGCTCTGGCTGGGGTCGGTGAAGTCCAACATCGGGCACACGCAGGCCGCCGCCGGTGTGGCGAGCGTCATCAAGATGGTCATGGCGATGCGGCACGGCGTGCTGCCCCGGACGCTGCACGTGGACGCGCCGTCGCCGCACGTGGACTGGTCCCAGGGGCCGGTGGAACTGCTCACCGAGGCGCGGCCCTGGGACAGCGGCGACCGGCCGAGGCGCGCGGGCGTCTCGTCGTTCGGGCTGAGCGGCACCAACGCGCACGTGATCCTCGAACAGTCACCGGCGCAGGAGCCGGCGCCGGGCACGACGGCCGAGGCCGCGAGCCCCGCCGGGACGCCCGCCGCCCGCTCGGCCGCCCCCGCCGCCGTGCCGTGGCTCATCTCCGGCGCCAGCGACGGCGCACTGCGCGGCCAGGCGGCGCGCCTGCTGGCCCTGCTGGACGAGACCGCCCGGCAGAGCGCCGAGAGCCCCGCCCCCGACCCGGTCGACATCGGCCACTCACTCCTGCGCGGCCGGGCCGCGTTCGACCGCCGCGCCGTCGTGGTCGGCTCCGGCGCCGAGCAGTTGCGCGCGGGACTGACCGCGCTCACCGACGACGACCTGCCCGTACGGGTGGCGGCCACGACCGGCGGCAGACTCGCCCTCGTCTTCCCCGGCCAGGGCGCCCAGTGGCCCGGCATGGGCGCCCAACTGGCGGCGGAATCACCCGCGTTCGCCCGGCGTCTCGCCGAATGCGCCGCCGCGCTGGCCCCGTTCACCGACTGGTCGCTCACCGACGTCGTCAACGGCGCCGACGGCGCGCCCTCGCTGGAGCGCGTCGACGTCGTCCAGCCCACGTCGTTCGCGGTGATGGTGTCGCTCGCCGCGCTGTGGGAGTCGTACGGTGTGCGCCCCGACGCGGTCGTCGGCCACTCGCAGGGCGAGATCGCGGCGGCGGTCGTCTCGGGCGCCCTGACCCTCGAAGACGGCGCCCGCGTCGTCGCGTTGCGCTCGCAGGCCATCGCGCGGACCCTGGCCGGGGCCGGCGGCATGATGTCCGTACGGCTCCCGGTCGCCGAACTGGAGCCGCGTCTGCGCCCCGGCGTCTCCGTCGCCGCCGTCAACGGCCCCGGTTCCGTGGCCGTTTCGGGTGATCCGGCCGGACTCGACGCGCTGTACGAGGAGTTGACGGCCGACGGCGTACGGGTCCGGCGCATCGCCGTCGACTACGCCTCGCACTCGGCCCATGTCGAGCTGCTGCGCGACGAACTCCTCGACGTACTGGCGCCGGTGGCGCCCCGTACCTCCGAGATCCCGTTCTACTCCACCGTCACCGGCGACTGGCTGGACACCACGGCCATGGACGCCGGGTACTGGTACCGCAATCTGCGCCAACGCGTGCTGTTCTCGGACGCCGTCGAGGCACTGACCGAGGACGGCTTCGGCACGTTCGTGGAGTCCAGCGCGCACCCCGTCCTCGTCCCCGGCATCAGCGACAGCCTCGACGCGGGCGAGCACGACGGCACCGTGTCCGGCACCCTGCGCCGCGACGAGGGCGGACTCGACCGCTTCCTGCGCTCGGCCGGCGACCTGTGGGCCGCGGGCGTCGACATCGACTGGAGCACGGCCTTCCCCGCCGACGCGCGGCGCGTCGACCTCCCGACGTACGCCTTCGACCGGCAGCGCTACTGGCTGGACGAGACCGCCGTCGTCGGAGACGTCGCGTCCGCCGGTCTCCTGTCCACCGGACACGCGCTGCTCGGCGCCGCGTTCCAGCGCGCCGACGGCCAGGGCATGACCTTCACCGGCCGGGTCGGACTCGGTACACACCCGTGGCTCGCCGACCATGTGGTCGAGGGCCGCACGCTCTTCCCCGGCACCGGCTTCGTCGAGCTGGCGATCCGCGCGGGCGACGGGGTGGGCCACTCCCGCCTCGAAGAACTCACCCTGGGCGCACCCCTGTTCCTGCCCGGCACGGGCTCCGTGGTGGTGCAGGTCCAGATCGACGCGCCCGCCGACGGATCCCCCGACCGGCGCGACGTCGCCGTCTACTCACGGCCCGAGGACGCGCCCGCCGATCTGCCCTGGACCCGGCACGCCACCGGCACACTCGCCGCCGCGCACAGCGGCCCCGGCTTCGACCTCACCCAGTGGCCCCCGACGGGCGCCGAGCCCTTCGCCGTCGACGACGTCTACGGCCGGCTGGCCGACGCCGGACTCGCGTACGGCCCCGCCTTCCGCGGGCTGCGCGGCGCCTGGCTGCGCGGCACGGAGATCTTCGCCGAGGTCGCCCTGCCCGCCGGGGCCCGCGAGCAGGCCGGACGGTACGGGCTCCACCCCGCGCTCCTCGACGCCGCGCTGCACGCGATCGGACTCGGGGCCGACGCCGCCGCCCGGACCACGGGCGGCGCCGAACTGCCCTTCGCCTGGCAGGACGTCGAGCTGTTCGCGACCGAGGCCACCGGCCTGCGGGTACGCGTACGGCCGATCGCACCCGGCACCGTCTCCATCGAGGCCGCCGACACCACCGGGACACCCGTCGCGTCGGTCGGTTCACTGGCGCTGCGCCCCGTCACCGCCGAGCAGTTGGCGGCCGGCGCGAACGCGACGCGCGACGCGCTCTTCCGGGTCGAGTGGCAGGAGACGGCCACCGGCGCGGAGCCGGAGGCCCGGCGCTGGACCGTGATCGCCCCGGCAGCCGCCCGCTCCCTGGCCGGCGCCCTCCCGGGCGCGGGGAGCGCCGACTCGCTCGACGACCTGACCGACCCCGACGCCGCGGCCGGCGTGGTCGTGCTGACGCCCCACCGCTCGGGGCCCGATCCACTCGCCGTCCACGAAGCCGTCGCCAGGACGTTGACGGACCTTCAGAGCTGGTTGTCCCGGGAACGGTTCGCCGATGGCACGCTCCTCGTGGTGACGCGCGGCGCGACCGACGGCACCGACCTGGCCGGAGCGGCCGTCTGGGGCTTGCTGCGCACCGCCCAACAGGAGAACCCCGGACGGTTCGTGCTCGTGGACCTGGGCGAGCACGACGAACCGTCGGACCTCGCCCGTCTCCTGCCCCGGGCCGCGGCGCTCGGCGAGCCCGAGATCGCCGTACGCGCCGGCGCGCTCCGCGTACCACGCCTGGTACGGGCGTACGAGAGCCCGACCACCCCCACGGCGACCGACGGCGCACCCGTCTGGAACCCCGAAGGCACCGTCCTGGTGACCGGCGCGAGCGGCACACTCGCGGCCTCGGTCGTCCGCCACCTCGTCGCCGAGCGCGGTGTGCGGCATCTGCTGCTCCTCAGCCGCAGCGGCGCGACGGTCACCGACCTCGGCGACGCCACCGTCACGGCGCTGGCCTGCGACGTCACCGACCGGTCCGCGCTCGCGGCGGCGCTGGCGGCCGTTCCGGCCACGCACCCGCTGACCGCCGTCGTCCACACGGCGGGTGTCCTGGACGACGGCACGATCCCGTCGCTGACCCCGGAGCGGGTGTCCGCCGTACTGCGGCCCAAGGTCGACGCCGCCTGGCATCTGCACGAACTGACCGCCGGCCTGACCCTCGACCACTTCGTCCTGTTCTCGTCGTTCGCCGGCCTCGCAGGCAGCGCCGGACAGGCCAACTACTCGGCCGCCAACGCCTATCTCGACGCCCTCGCCCTCCACCGCAGGGCGGCCGGCCTGCCCGCGCACGCGCTCGCCTGGGGCTTCTGGGACAGCGCGAGCGGCATGACCGGCCATCTCGACGCCGCCGACCGCGCGCGGATCGGCCGCGGCGGTATCGCCCCGCTCTCCACCGGCGAGGGACTGGAACTCTTCGACGCGGCCGTCACACACGCCGAGCCCGTCCTCGCGCCCGCACGTCTCGACCTGGCCCAACTCCGTTCCCAGGGAGCCGAGTCGCAGGCACTGTTCCGCGTACTCGTGCCGACGGCGACCCGACGCGGCGTCGCGGGAGCAGCCGCGACGGCCACGGCCGACGCCGACTCCTGGCAGGGCGCGCTCCTCGCCCTCCCCGAGGCCGAACGCGAGCAGCGGCTGCTCGATCTCGTACGCGGCCAGGCCGCCGCCGTACTCGGCCACGGCAGCGCCGCCGCCATCGAACCGACCCGCGCCTTCCGGGACTTCGGCTTCGACTCGCTCACGGCCGTCGAGCTGCGCAACCGGCTGAACTCCGCCACCCGGCTGCGACTGCCCGCCACTCTCGTCTTCGACCACCCGTCCCCACTGGTCCTCGCGCGCTTCCTCCACGGCGAGCTGGCCGGACTGGTCTCAACTCCCGCCGCGACGCCCGCTGTTGTGACCGGCGCCCCGGCGACCACGGACGAACCCGTCGCGATCGTCGGCATGAGCTGCCGCTACCCCGGCGACATCGCGTCCCCCGAAGACCTGTGGCGCCTGGTGTCCGGCGGCGTCGACGCCATCTCGGACTTTCCGCACGACCGTGGCTGGGACATCGACGGCGTGTACGACCCCGAGCCGGGTGTCGAGGGCAAGTCGTACGTCCGCCAAGGCGGATTCCTCGCCGGAGCCGCCGACTTCGACGCCGGATTCTTCGGGATCTCGCCGCGCGAGGCACTGACGATGGACCCGCAGGAGCGACTGCTCCTCGAACTGTCCTGGGAGGCGTTCGAGCGCGCGGCCATCGCCCCCGACGCCGTACGCGGCAGCCGGACCGGTGTCTTCGCCGGGCTGATGCACCACGACTACGCGGCCAGCAGCAGCGGCGGCAGCCTGGTCTCCGGCCGTATCTCGTACACCTTCGGCCTCGAAGGCCCCGCGATCACCGTCGACACCGCGTGCTCGTCGTCGCTGGTCGCCCTGCACTGGGCTGCTCGCTCGCTGCGCGCGGGCGAGTGCTCGCTGGCCCTCGCGGGCGGCGTGGCCGTGATGTCGACACCGGAGATGTTCGTCGACTTCAGCCAGCAGCGCGGTCTCGCGCCCGACGGCCGCTGCAAGTCCTTCTCCGCGGGCGCCGACGGCGCGGCCTGGTCCGAGGGCGCGGGCATGCTCCTGCTGGAGCGGCTCTCCGACGCGCGCCGCAACGGTCACCGGGTGCTCGGTGTCATACGCGGCTCCGCCGTCAACCAGGATGGCGCGTCGAACGGCTTCGCCGCCCCCAACGGCCCCTCGCAGCAACGCGTCATCCGCGCCGCGCTGGCGAACGCGGGACTGACGGCGGCGGACGTCGACGTCGTGGAGGGCCATGGCACCGGAACCTCCCTCGGCGACCCGATCGAGGCGCAGGCGCTCCTCGCCACGTACGGGCAGAACCGCGAGACACCCCTCATGCTCGGCTCGATCAAGTCCAACATCGGGCACGCGCAGGCCGCCGCCGGAGTCGCCGGCGTCATCAAGATGATCACGGCCATGCACCACGAGGTCGTGCCCCGCACCCTCCACGTGGACGAGCCCAGCGACCAGGTCGACTGGTCGACCGGCGCCGTGGAGCTGCTGACCGAGGACCGCGCGTGGCCGGCCGTCGACCGGCCCTGGCGGGCGGGTGTGTCGTCCTTCGGCATCAGCGGCACGAACGCGCACGTCATCGTGGAACAGGCCGCACCCCAGGACGAGCCGGCCCGACCGGAGTCCCCGGCCGGCACGCCCCTGGTCCCGCTGGTCCTCTCCGGGCGCAGCGCACGGGGCGTACGCGAGACGGCGCGCAATGTCTCGGCCCTGCTGGACGGCGGCGTGGCCGCGCGGGACGCCGCGTACTCCCTGGCGACCGCACGCGGTGCGCTCGACCACCGCGCGGTGGCCGTCGGCGGGGACGCCGACGAACTCCGGGCGGCACTGACGAAGATCGCCTCCGGCGGCACGCCGCTGCGGATGGCTCCCGGTGGTGGTCTGGGGTTGGTGTTCTCGGGTCAGGGGTCGCAGTGGGTGGGGATGGGGCGTGGTCTGTACGAGGCGTTCCCGGCTTTCGCGGTGGCGTTGGACGAGGTGCTGGACGTACTGGACGGCGATGTGCGGTCGGTGTTGTGGGCGGAGCTGGAGTCCGCCGAGGCGGCTTTGCTGGGTGAGACGGGGAGCACGCAGCCGGCGTTGTTCGCGGTGGAGGTGGCCCTTTTCCGGTTGTTGGAGTCGTGGGGTGTGCGGCCGGACGCTCTGGGTGGTCATTCGGTCGGTGAGATCGCCGCCGCGCATGTGGCGGGGGTGTTGTCGTTGTCGGACGCTGCCGCTTTGGTGTCGGCGCGTGGTCGGTTGATGCAGGCGCTGCCGACGGGTGGCGCGATGGTCGCGGTCCAGGCGACGGAGGAGGAGACGACTCCGCTGCTGGGCGAGGGTGTGTCGTTGGCGGCGGTCAACTCGCCTGGTTCGGTGGTGGTTTCGGGTGCGGAGGACGCGGTGGCCGCGGTCGCCGGGCACTTCACCGCCCTGGGCCGTAAGACGTCGCGGCTGAAGGTGTCGCACGCGTTCCACTCCGCGCTGATGGCCCCGATGCTGGACGACTTCCGCGACGTGGTGGCCGGTCTTGAACTCCGGGAGCCTCAACTGCCGTTGATCACCGGCGGTGACGTGCGGTCCGTCGACTTCTGGGTCGACCACGTACGCGACACCGTCCGGTTCGTGGACGTCGTGCGACGTATGGAGTCCCAGGGCGTCACGACGTTCGTCGAGATCGGCCCGGACGCCGTGCTCTCCGCGATGGGACCCGAGTGCGTCACCGGCGACGACACCGCGTTCATCCCGCTCATGCGCCGTCACCGGGACGAACCGCGCACCGCGCTGGAGGGTGTCGGTCGGGCCTGGACCCGGGGCGTGCCCGTCGACTGGCGTGCGCCGGTCCCCGGCGGACTGCCGGTCGACCTCCCCACGTACCCCTTCGAGCACCGCCGCTACTGGCTGGAGCCGTCCCCCGGCGCGGGCATGTCCGGTGGCAGCGGTCAGGACACGACGGACCATCCGATACTCGTCGCCGCTCTCGACCAGGTGGACTCCGATGGAGTCACGCTCACCGGCAGGCTCTCGCTCGGCACCCACCCCTGGCTCGCCGAGCACCGGGTGCACGACACGATCCTGCTGCCGGGAACGGCCCTGGTCGACCTGGCGTGGCACGCCGGCGCGTACGTGGAGTGCCCGACCGTCGACGAACTGACGCTGTACGCACCGCTGGTGGTCCCCGCCGACGGCGACGTACGGCTGCGCGTCACCGTCGGCGAACGGTCCGTGGCGGGCCGCCGGTCGGTCTCCGTGCACGGCCGGGCGACCGGCGAGGAATGGACCGAGTACGCGGGCGGCACTCTCAGCGAGGAACTGCCGGCCCCCGTCTCCCTCACCCAGTGGCCGCCGCCCGGCGCCACCCCGCTGGACGTCGGCGCCGCCTACGAGCGGCTGTCGGACGCCGGAATCGAGTACGGCCCCGTCTTCCGGGGCCTGCGGGCCGCCTGGCAGCAGGGCGCCGACATCTTCGCCGAGGTCGCGCTGCCCGAGGACACGGATCCGGACGGCTTCGCGCTGCACCCGGCGCTGTTCGACGCCGTCCTGCACGCGGGTGCCTTCCAGGGCACCGACGGACTGCCCTTCGTCTGGAACGGCGTCGCCGTGCACCGCACCGGCGCGACCGGCCTGCGGGTCAGGCTGACGGCGCGCGGCGAGAACGGGGTCGCGCTCACGGTCGCCGACACGGACGGCTCGCCCGTCGCGACGGTGGAGTCCCTGGTCACCCGCCCCGTGACCGCGGGGGCGCTCACGACCGGCGCCGACCGGTCGCTCCACCGCCCGCTGTGGCGGGAGCTGTCGGGCACCACGCCCTTCGACGGCACGATGACCGTGGTCACGGACCTGGCCGACCTCACCGCGGAGGCACCGGACGTCGTCGTCCTGCGTGTCGACCCGGCGGACGGGGACGGTACGGTTCCGTCGGCCGCCCGCGCGACGGCGCTAGGTGTGCTGACGGCCCTTCAGAACTGGCTCTCCGACGGGCGGTTCACCGAGTCACGGCTTGCTGTGCTGACCCGCGACGGCGCCCCGGCCACGGCCGATCCGAACCTCTCCCAGTCCCCGGTCTGGGGTCTCGTACACGCCGCCCAGGCCGAACACCCGGGCCGGTTCGTCCTGTTCGACACCGCATACGGCCCCGACGCGACGGGCGTGTCCGACGAGGCGCTGCGCGCCGCGCTGGGCTGCGGCGAGCCCGAGGTCCGGATCATCGAGAACGGCACGCTTCTCGTACCGCGCTGGACCCGGACGAAGGCGGTGGACGGCCCGCGCATGCCCGCCTCCGTCCTCATCACCGGCGGCACCGGCGGTCTCGGCGCGGCGGTCGCCCGGCATCTGGCCGGGACCCACGGCGTACGCGACCTGGTCCTGGTGAGCCGGCGTGGCCCCGAGGCCCCCGGCGCCCAGGAACTGCGCGCCGAACTGACGGCGCTCGGCGCCGAGGTGGCGCTCGTCGCCGCCGACGTGTCCGAACGGGACGCCGTGGCGGCGCTGTTCGCCGCCCATCCCGTCGACGGAGTCATCCACGCGGCGGGTGTACTGGCCGACGGGCTCGTCGAGTCGCTGACGGCGGATCAGTTCGACACCGTGTTCCGCCCGAAGGCGGACGCGGCGTGGAATCTGCACGAGCTGAGCGGCGATCTCTCCCTCTTCGTGCTGTTCTCGTCGGCGACCGGCGCCATCGATCCGGCCGCCCAGGGCAACTACGCCGCCGCCAACGCCTTCCTCGACGCCCTCGCCCAGCACCGCGACTCCCTCGGTCTGCCGGCCACCTCGCTCGCCTGGGGCTTCTGGGACGAGGAGGGAATGGGCGCCCAGCTCGACGCCGCCGACCGGGAGCGCATCCGCCGTACCGGCATCGCCGCGCTGTCGACCGGGGAAGGACTCGCACTCTTCGACGCCGCCGTGGCCACCGGCTCCCCGGCGCTGGCCCCCGTACGGCTCGACACCCAGGTCCTGCGCTCCCGCGACGGTGAAGTCCCCGTCGTCCTGCGCGACTTGATCCGCCGGCCGGGCCGTCGGGCCACCGCCGGTGCCGGGCTGCCGTTCACGGTGAAGCTGACCTCGCTGCCCGAGGCCGAGCGGGAGGCGTACGTACTCGGCATCGTCCGCGCCGAGGTCGCCGCCGTCCTCGGCCACGACAGCGCCGCCGACATCGAACCGCGCCGCGCCTTCACCGACTTCGGCTTCGACTCGCTGACCTCGGTCGAGTTCCGCAACAAGGTCGCCGCCGTCACCGGTCTGCGACTGCCCGCCACCGTCGTCTTCGACCACCCCACACCGCGCGCGCTCGCCGACCATCTGCTGGCGGCGGCGATCGAGTCCGCGCCGGCGCGGGCCGCCACGACGGCGACGGCCGCCGACCGCGACGATCCGATCGTGATCGTCGGCATGAGCTGCCGCTACCCGGGCGGTGTCGCGTCGCCCGACGACCTGTGGGAGCTGGTCTCCGGCGGCGTGGACGCGATCTCCGGCTTCCCGGCCGACCGGGGCTGGGACCTGGAGTCCCTGCACGGCGCGGCCCCCGGCCAGTCGTACACCGCCGAGGGCGGGTTCCTCTCCGGCGCGGCCGACTTCGACGCCGACTTCTTCGGGATCTCGCCGCGCGAGGCGCTGGCGATGGACCCGCAGCAGCGGCTGCTCCTGGAGACCGCCTGGGAGTCGTTCGAGCACGCGGGCATCGACCCGGACTCCCTGCACGGCACCGACACAGGCATCTTCGCCGGTGTCATGTACCGCGACTACGGCAGCACCTTGACCGCCGTCCCCGACGACCTGCTCGGCTACTTCGGCAACGGCACCCTCAACAGCGTGGTCACCGGCCGCGTCGCCTACTCGCTCGGCCTTGAGGGCCCCGCGGTGACCGTCGACACGGCGTGCTCGTCGTCGCTGGTCGCCCTGCACTGGGCCGCGCAGGCCCTGCGGGCGGGGGAGTGCTCGCTGGCCCTGGCCGGCGGGGTGACGGTGATGTCCACACCGGGCACGTTCGTGGAGTTCTCCCGGCAGAACGGCCTTGCCTCCAACGGGCGTTGCAAGTCGTTCTCCGTCGACGCCGACGGCACCGGCTGGTCCGAGGGTGTCGGCCTCGTCGTCCTCGAACGGCTCTCCGACGCCCGCCGCAACGGGCACCGGGTGCTCGCCACCGTCCGGGGCTCGGCGATCAACCAGGACGGCGCGTCCAACGGCCTCACCGCCCCCAACGGCCCCTCGCAGCAGCGGGTGATCCGCTCCGCGCTCGCCAACGCGGGCCTGTCGACGTCGGACGTCGACGTCGTGGAGGCGCACGGCACCGGTACGCGGCTCGGTGACCCCATCGAGGCGCAGGCGCTCCTCGCGACATACGGGCAGGACCGCGAGACGCCGCTGCTGCTGGGCTCGATCAAGTCGAACCTCGGGCACGCGCAGGCCGCCGCCGGTGTCGCCGGTGTGATCAAGATGGTGCAGGCGATGCGGTACGGGCAGGCGCCCCGGACCCTGCATGTGGCGGCACCGTCGGACCAGGTGGACTGGAGCGAGGGCGCCGTCGAGCTGCTGAGCGAGGCGCGCGACCTGCCGGCCGTCGGCCGGCCGTGGCGGGCCGGGGTGTCGTCGTTCGGCATCAGCGGCACCAACGCGCATGTGATCCTCGAACAGGGCCCGGACGCCGACGCGTTGACACCCGGGCCCACCACCGAGACCGGGAGCCCCGTCGGCCCCGTCGTTCCCCTCGTCCTGTCGGGCAAGACCGAGCGCGCCGTCCAGGACCAGGCGGACCGGCTGCTCGCGATCGTCGACGGCGCGCCCGCCGTGGACGTCGCCCACGCCCTGGCCACCACCCGCGCCGCGCTCCAGCACCGCGCCACCGTCACCGGCGGCACGCCCGACGAGCTGCGCGCCGCCCTGACGGCCCTCGCCCGGGGCGGCCCGGCCACGGACCTCGTCCGCGGCACGGTCTCCGGTGGCGGCCTCGGCCATGTCTTCTCCGGCCAGGGCTCGCAGTGGGCCGGGATGGGACGTGGACTGTACGAGACGTTTCCCGCCTTCGCGTCGGCGCTGGACCGTGTGTGCGCGCTGCTCGACAAGGAACTGCCCCGTCCTCTCACCGAGGTGATGTGGGCGGAGCCCGACTCGCCCGACGCGGCCCTGCTGAGCCAGACCGGCTACACCCAGCCCGCGCTCTTCGCGGTCGAGGTGGCGCTGTTCCGGCTCCTGGAGTCGTGGGGGCTGCGGCCGGACGCCGTGGGCGGTCACTCCATCGGTGAGATCGCCGCCGCGCACGTCGCGGGAGTCCTGTCGCTGTCGGACGCCGCCGCGCTGGTCGCGGCCCGTGGCCGGCTGATGCAGGCACTGCCCGCCGGTGGCGCGATGGTCGCCGTCCAGGCCACCGAGGACGAGGTCACCCCGCTGCTGAGCGACACCGTCTCGCTCGGGGCCGTCAACGGCCCCGGCGCCGTGGTGGTCTCCGGTGTCGAGGAAGCCGTGCTCGCCGTCGCCGACCACCTCACCTCACTCGGCCGCAAGACGTCACGGCTGAAGGTGTCGCACGCGTTCCACTCCGCGCTGATGGCCCCGATGCTGGACGACTTCCGCGCCGTCGTCTCCGGTCTCGAACTCCGGGAGCCACAGCTGCCGTTCGCCACCACAGGGGACGTGCGGTCCGTCGACTTCTGGGTCGACCACGTACGCGAGCCCGTCCGCTTCATGGACGTCGTCCGCACGATGGAGGGCGCGGGCGTCACCACCTTCCTGGAGATCGGGCCGGACGCCGTCCTGACCGCCATGGGACCGGCCTGTGTCACCGGCCAGGACATCGCGTTCGTCCCCGTGCTGCGCCGCGACCGCGACACGGTCCGCACCGCTCTCCAGGGCGTCGGCCGGGCCTGGACCCGGGGCGTGCCCGTCGACTGGACGGCGCTCCTGCCGTCCGCCCGGCGCGTCGACCTCCCGACGTACGCCTTCCAGCACAGCCGCTACTGGCTCGAAGGCTCCCCGCACACGGGCGACATGGCGGGCGCCGGGCAGGAGGCGGCGGACCATCCGATGCTCGCCGCCGTCGTACCGTCACCGGACACCGACACCGTCACCCTCACCGGGCAGCTCTCCGCGCGCGGCCTGCCGTGGCTGGCCGACCACGCCGTGCACGGCGTCGTGATGGTGCCGGGCACCGCGCTCGTCGAGCTGGCGATGCGGGCCGGCCGTGAGGCAGGCGCCCCCGCCGTCGAGGAACTGACCCTGGAGGCACCGCTGTTGGTCCCCGGTACGGGAGCGACCGCGCTACGGGTGGACGTCGCCGAACCCGACGGGACCGGCCGCCGCCGGATCCGGCTGCACTCCCGCCCCGACGGCGGCGCGTGGCAGCGACACGCCACCGGCTACGTCAACGCGACCGTGACCGGGCCCGATCCGGCCGGCGTCGATCTCGTGGCCTGGCCGCCGCCGGGTGCCGAACCGCTCGAAGTGAGCGGTGCCTACGACGAGTTGGCCGACCGCGGCTACGCGTACGGCCCGGCGTTCCAGGGGCTGCGCGCCGCCTGGCGCCGCGACGACGAGACCTTCGCCGAGGTCGAACTGCCCGAGCACACGGACCCGTCGGGCTACGGCATGCACCCCGCCCTGCTGGACGCCTGCTGGCACGCCCTGCTCCTCGGCGCCCAGGACGAACGCCCCGTCCTGCCGTTCGCCTGGACCGGCGTCGCCCTGCACACCGAGGCGCCCACCCGGGTACGGGTACGCATCGCCCCCGCGGGACCCGACACGATGACCATGACCATGACCGTCGCCGACCCCGCCGGGCGCGTCGTCGCCACGGTGACCGGTCTCGTCGCCCGGCCCGTCTCCGCCGAACAGCTCTCGGCCGGTCCGCGTTCGCTGTACCGGATCACCCCCACCCCCGTCTCCGCGCCGGCCACCGCCGAGACGGAGAAGCGGAGTTGGGCGGTGCTCGGCGCGGACAGCCTCGGACTCGGCCTGCCCGTCCACCCCGACCTGGCAGCCGTCCCGGACCCGGCACCCGACGTCGTCACCTACCACTGCCCCGTCCACGAGGGGCCCGTGCCCGACGCCGTCCGTACCGCGACGGTCGATCTGCTCGGCCTGCTGTCGGCGTGGCTCGCCGAACCCCGGCTGGCCACCACCCGCCTCGTCCTCACCCTCGGCGACCACCTCAGCCAGTCGCCCCTCGCCGGACTCGTCCGCGCCGCCCAGGCCGAACACCCGGGCCGCATCACCCTCGTCCATCTGCGCACCACCGACGCCCGCCTGCTCACCCGCGCCGTCACCGCCGACGAGCCCGAACTCACCCTCGGCGACGACACGATCGAGGCACCCCGGCTGACCAGGATCACCGATCTCCCGGAGCCCGCCGACCTCACCGACCCGGCCGGGCCGGCCGTCGAAGGCCCCGTCCTGATCACCGGCGGCACCGGCGGTCTCGGCGCGATCGTCGCCCGGCACCTGGTCCGCACGCACGCCGTACGCGAGCTGGTCCTGGCCAGCCGGCGAGGCCCGGAGGCGCCCGGCGCCGACGACCTGCGCGCAGAACTCACCGCGCTCGGGGCCCGGGTGACCCTCGTCGCCTGCGACGCCGCCGACCGGGACGCGCTGGCCGCCACACTGGCCCGCCATCCCGTGCGCTCCGTGGTGCACGCCGCCGGAGTCGTGGACAACGGCGTACTCGCCTCACTGACCCCGGACCGGGTCGCCGCCGTGCTCCGGCCCAAGGTCGACGCCGCGTGGAATCTGCACGAACTCACCGAAGACCTCGCCGCGTTCGTCCTGTTCTCCTCGTCGGCGGGCACACTCCTCGGCGCCGGACAGGCCAACTACGCCACGGCGAACGTCTTCCTGGACGCCCTGGCCCGCCACCGGCACACCCTCGGCCTGCCCGCCGTCTCCCTGGGCTGGGGCCTGTGGGACACCGACTCCGGCATGGCCGGCGAACTGGACGAGGCGGGCAAGCAGCGCATGCGCCGCCTCGGAATGCCGGCGATCGGCACCGACGAGGCACTGGGTCTCTTCGACGCCGCACTCGGCGCCCGCGACCCCGCCGTACTGCCGATCCGCTTCGACACCGCCGCCCTGCGCTCGCGCGGCGACGACCTGCCCGCCATGCTGCGCGCCCTGGTCCCGCGGCCCGTCCGCACGACGGCCGCCGCCGCCCCGGTCGCCTCCGCGACCGAGGACCTGGCGAAGGTCCTGGCCGGTCTGGAACGCGAGGACCAGGACGCGTACTTGAGCACACTCGTACGCGGACATGTCGCCGCCGTGCTCGGCCACCCCGACGCCGCGACGATCGACCCCGGCCGCGCGCTGCGCGAGATGGGCTTCGACTCGCTCGCCGCCGTCGAACTGCGCAACCTCCTCAGCGCGGCGACCGGTCTGCAACTCTCCGCCACGCTCGTCTTCGACCACCCGTCGGTCGACGCCCTCGCCCAGCACCTGGGCGATCAGCTCCTCGACCACGGCGTCGACCCGACGGCGCTCGCGCTCGCCGAGGTCGACCGGCTCGCCGAGGCCCTGACCCGGACGGACGCCGACCACGCGTCGGTCACCAACCGGCTGGAGGCGCTGCTGCGGCAGTGGCGGGACACCGAATCCGCCGAGGACACCACCGCGCGGCGCGACTTCGACTCGGCCACCGACGACGAGCTGTTCGCCCTCCTCGACAACGAACTCCCGGACTGAGCCTCCGCCAGGACCGGGCCTCATCCGGACCGGGGCGCAGCCCCGCCCGAGTCCCGGTCCCACCCCGAGCTGCCATGGCCCCGAACACCGAAGAATGGAACGCGCTGATGAACGAGCCGGAGTACGCCGCACTCGGCCAGGCGCCCGGCGAGCCGGCCGGCCGCGTCCCCTGGTCGGCCGACCGCCCGCCGGCCGAGGCGCTCGACGCGCTGCGCCGCCTGGTGCGCGACCACACGCTCGCCGTGCTGCGCAAGGCACGCCCCGACGCGCCGGGCGCCGGCGACGCGCCCGGCACCCCGGGCCCGCCCGGGGCCGTCGACCCCGACCGGGCCTTCCGGGACCTCGGTTTCGACTCGCTCGCCGTCGTCGGCCTCGTCAAGGCACTCTCGGCGGCCACCGGCACCGAACTGCCCGCCACCGTCCTGTTCGACCACCCCACCCCCGAGGCACTGACCCGCCACCTCGCCACCGAACTCCTCGGTATCGAGGCCGACGCGGACCGCACGGCGCGGCAGCCGGCCGAGGACGGCGAGCCCATCGCCGTCGTCGGCATGGGCTGCCGCTTCCCGGGCGGCGTGATGTCGCCCGACGACCTGTGGCGGATCGTCAGCGAGGAACGCCACGTCATCTCCGGCTTCCCCACCGACCGCGGCTGGGACCTCGGCAAGCTCTTCGACCCGGACCTGAGCAAGGCCGGCACGACATACGCCCACGAGTCCGGCTTCCTCGACGACGCGCTCGAATTCGACGCCGACTTCTTCGGCATCTCGCCGCGCGAGGCCAAGGCCATGGACCCGCAGCAGCGCCTCGTACTCGAAACGTCCTGGGAGGCGTTCGAGCGGGCCGGCATCGACGCCACCACACTGCGCTCCAGCGCCACCGGTGTGTTCATCGGCGCCGAGCAGCAGGAGTACGGCCCCCGGCTGCACGAGGCACCCGAGGGGACCGACGGCTATCTGGTGACCGGCAACGCGCTGAGCGTCCTGGCGGGGCGGGTGAGTTACGTGTACGGGCTGAGCGGCCCCGCCCTCAGCGTCGACACCGCCTGCTCGGGCTCCCTGGTCGCCATGCACCTCGCCATGCGCTCGCTGCGCGCGGGTGAGTGCTCCCTGGCCCTCGCCGGCGGCGCGGCCGTCCTCAGCGGCCCCGGCACCTTCACCGCGTACAGCCGCCAGCGCGCGCTCGCGGCGGACGGCAAGTGCAAGGCCTTCGCCGCCGCCGCCGACGGTACGGGCTTCGCCGAGGGCGTCGGTCTCGTCGTCCTGGAACGGCTCTCCGACGCCCGGCGCAACGGCCACCAGGTGCTCGCCCTGCTGCGCGGCTCCGCCGTCAACCAGGACGGCGCGTCCAACGGACTCACCGCGCCCAACGGCATCGCCCAGCGCCAGGTCATCCGCGACGCCCTCGCCGACGCCGGTATCGCACCGTCCGACGTCGACGTCGTGGAGGCGCACGGCACCGGCACCACACTCGGCGACCCCATCGAGGCGCGGGCGCTGCTCGCCGCGTACGGACAGGACCGGCGGAGCCCGCTGCGCCTCGGCTCACTCAAGTCGAACATCGGGCACACCCAGGCCGCCGCCGGGGTGGCCGGTGTGATCAAGATGGTGCAGGCGCTGCGGCACGGCGTACTGCCGAAGACGCTGCATGTCGACGCCCCGTCGACCCAGGTCGACTGGTCGGCGGGCGACGTCGAACTGCTCACCGAGGCACTGCCCTGGGAGAGCGGCGACCGGCCGAGGCGCGCCGGTGTCTCCTCGTTCGGCGTCAGCGGCACCAACGCCCACCTCATCGTGGAGGAGGCCGCCGACGAGATCCCCGCCGAGGCCCCGGTCGCACCGGCCGAGGACGGCGCGGACACCCTCGTGCCCTGGGTGCTCACCGCGAAGAACGACGCCGCGCTCGGCGCTCTCGCCACCCGCCTGCTGGAGTATCTGGACACGCGCGAGGACGCCGACCTCGTGGACGTGGGCCACTCGCTCACCACCGGCCGCGCCGTGTTCGGCCGGCGCGCCGTCCTCGTCGGCCGCGACCGCGCCGAGCTGCGCGCCGCGCTCACCGACGTCGCCGCCGGGAACGACCTGCCCCCGGAGACCGTCACCGCCGGCGGCAAGACCGTGTTCGTCTTCCCGGGCCAGGGCACCCAGTGGATCCGCATGGGCGCCCAACTGGCCGGGGAGAGCCCCGTGTTCGCCAAGCGCCTCGCCGAGTGCGCCGACGCTCTCGAACCGCTCACCGACTGGTCGCTCTGGGACGTCCTGCGCGACCCCGACGGCTCCGCGCTGGAGCGCGTCGACGTCGTCCAGCCCGCCTCGTTCGCCGTGATGGTGTCCCTGGCGGCCCTCTGGCGCTCCTACGGTGTGCGGCCGGACGCCGTCGTCGGCCACTCGCAGGGCGAGATCGCGGCGGCCGTCGTCTCCGGCGCCCTGTCCCTGGAGGACGGTGCCTGGATCGTCGCCCTGCGCTCCCAGGCCATCGCCCGCTCCCTGGCCGGCGCGGGCGGCATGATGTCGATCGCCCTGCCCGTCGCCGATGTCGAACCACGGCTGCGTCCCGGGGTGTCCGTCGCCGCCGTGAACGGCCCGCGCTCGGTCGTCGTCTCCGGCGACCCCGATCAACTCGACGGCCTGTACGCGCAGTTGAAGACCGAGGAGATCCGCGTCCGGCGTATCGCCGTCGACTACGCCTCGCACTCCCCACAGGTCGAGGAGTTGCGCGACGAACTCCTCCAGGTCCTCGCCCCGATCCGGCCGCGCACCGCCCGGATCCCGTTCTTCTCCACCGTCACCGGCGACTGGCTGGACACCACCACCATGGACGCCGGGTACTGGTACCGGAATCTGCGCCAACAGGTCCTGTTCGCCGACGCCGTCGCCACCCTCGCCGAGGAGGGCCACACCGGCTTCCTGGAGATCAGCGCCCACCCCGTCGTCACGGTCGGCATCCAGGAGAACCTCGACGTCCTCGATCGGCACGCGGCCGTCGTCGGGACACTGCGCCGGGGGGAGGGCGGCCTCGACCGATTCCTGCGCTCGGCGGGCGAGTTGTTCGCCCACGGGGTCGACGTCGACTGGACGACGGCGTTCCCGAAGAGCGCGCGGCGGGTCGACCTGCCGACGTACGCCTTCCAGCGGGAGCACTATTGGCTGGACAGCACCCCCCGGTCCGACGGGGGCGACGTCGCCTCCGTCGGACTCACCCCCACCGGCCATCCGCTCCTCGGCGCCGCCATGGTCCTCGCCGAGGGCGACACCCTCGCGCTGACCGGACGCCTAGACATCCGCACCCAGCCGTGGCTCGCCGACCACGTCGTCGCGGGCAGCGTCCTGTTCCCCGGCACCGGATTCGTCGAACTGGCCGTCCGCGCGGCCGACGAGGTCGGCGCGGGCACCGTCGAGGAGCTGACCCTCCTGACGCCGCTCGTGCTACCGGACACCGGAGCGGTCGTCGTCCAGGTCGCCCTCGGCGCCGCCGACACCACCGGCCGCCGTCCCCTCACCGTCCACTCCCGCCCCGAAGGCGCGCTGCCCGACCAGCCGTGGGCCGAGCACGCCGTTGGCCACCTCACCGCCACCGCCCCCACCCCGGGCTTCGCACTCACCCAGTGGCCGCCGCCCGGGGCCGAGCCCGTCGACCTGAGCGGCGCGTACGCCACGCTCGCCGAGCAGGGTTACGGCTACGGCCCCGCGTTCCAGGGGCTGCGCGCCGTGTGGCGCCAGGGCGACGAGGTCTTCGCCGAGGTGGCACTGCCGGACGGGGCGGAGGCCGACCGGTTCGGCATCCACCCGGCGCTGCTCGACGCCGTCGTACAGGCCGTGGACGTGGGGGAGTTGCTGCCGCCCGCCCCCGAGGGGGAGATCGCCCTGCCCTTCGCGTGGAACGGTGTCGCGCTGTTCGCGCAAGGAGCGGCGGCCGTACGCGTACGGCTGACGCCCGCCGGGGACAACGCCGTCGCCATCGAGGTCGCCGACGCCACCGGCGCGCCCGTCGCCTCGGTCGAATCGCTGCTGATCCGGGCCATGCGGCCGGCCGCCACCGCGGACGCCGCCAGGGACTCGCTCTACCGCATGGACTGGCAGCCGCTGCCCGACACCGCGCCCCTGCCCGACACCGCGCCCCTGTCCGACGCCGCGCCCCTGTCCGAACCGGTTTCCGCGCCGGACAGCGCCGTCGTCGGCACCGACCACTTCGGTCTCCGGGAGGCCGTCGGCGCGCGGGCCGACCTCGACACCGCCGTACCGGACACCGTCTTCCTCTCCGTCACCTCCGCCGACAGCGCGGACACCGTCGACCAGGCGCACCGCGTGACCGCCGCCGTACTGGCGGACATCCAGCGCCTGCTGGCCGACGAACGCCTCGCCGGCTCCCGGCTCGTCGTCGTCACCCGAGGCGCCATGTCCACCGGCGGCGAGGACGTCACCGACCTGCCGGCCGCGGCCGTCTGGGGACTCGTCCGCGCCGCACAGGCCGAGGAGCCGGGCCGCTTCGTGCTGCTCGACATCGACCGGCAGCCGCCCGGCGCCGGAGACCTGCGCACGGCGCTCGACTCCGGCGAGTCCCAACTCGCGCTGCGCGACGGCCGGTTGTTCATCCCGCGTATCGTCCGCGCGGCCCCCACGACGCCCACGGCCCCGGAAGACGCCTCCCGCCCGCTCGACCCCGAGGGCACCGTCCTGATCACCGGCGGCACCGGCGTACTCGGCGCCCTGCTCGCCCGGCATCTGGTGCGCGCGCACGGCGCACGCCACCTCCTGCTCACCAGCAGGCGCGGCGCCGACGCACCGGGCGCCGCCGACCTCGCCGCCGAACTCGGCGCGCTCGGAGCCGAGGTGACGATCACGGCGTGCGACACCGCCGACCGGTCCGCGCTCGCGGCGGCGCTGGCGGCCGTTCCGGCCGCGCACCCGCTGACCGCCGTCGTCCATACGGCGGGTGTCCTGGACGACGGCACGATCCCGTCGCTGACCCCGGAGCGGGTGTCCGCCGTACTGCGGCCCAAGGTCGACGCCGCCTGGCATCTGCACGAACTGACCCGGGACGCCGGCCTCGCCGCGTTCGTCCTCTACTCCTCACTCGCCGGCACCGTCGACGGCCCCGGCCAGGGCAACTACGCCGCCGCGAACACCTTCCTCGACGGCCTCGCCGCCCACCGCCGGGCGACCGGTCTGCCCGCGCACGCGCTGGGCTGGGGCTTCTGGTCCCAGCGCAGCGGACTGACCGGTCACCTCACCGACGCCGACCTCGCCCGCATGGCCGGATCGGGCGACATCGGACTGACCGACGACGAAGGGCTCGCGCTCTTCGACGCCGCCCTGCGCAGCGACGAACCGCTGCTCTACCCGATGCGACTCGACGCGAACGCGCTGCGCGCCCGGGGCGCCGAACTGCCCCTGGTGCTCCGGGGTCTCGTCCCGACGGCCACGCGCCGTATCGCGGCGGCGGACGGCGAGAGGGCCGAACTCTCCGCCATGGAAGGGAGACTCGCCGGGCTCACCGAGCCGCAGCGCGCGCAGTTCCTCCTCGACGCCGTGCGCGGACACATCGCCTCGGTCCTCGGCCACCAGGGCACCGACGCGATCAAACCCCACCGTGCGCTGCGGGAGTTGGGCTTCGACTCGCTCGCCGCCGTCGAACTGCGCAACCGCCTCAGCCGCGCCACCGGACTGCGGCTGCCCGCCACGCTGGTCTTCGACCACCCCACACCCGACGCGCTCGCGACCGTGCTCCGCGAGAGGTTCGCGGCGACGCCGACCGCCGCCGCCGTGACGCGACGCACCGTCGCGACGGACAGCGAGGCGGACGACCCGGTCGTCATCGTGGGCATGAGCTGCCGCTACCCCGGCGACGTCGCCTCGCCGGAGGACCTGTGGCGCCTGGTGTCGGGCGGCGTCGACACCGTCGCCGGCTTCCCGCTCGACCGCGGCTGGGACGTCGAGGGCGTGTACGACCCGGAGCCGGGCGCCGAGGGCAAGTCCTATGTCCGCGACGGCAGTTTCCTCACCGACGCGGCCGGCTTCGACGCCGGATTCTTCGGGATCTCGCCGCGCGAGGCACTGACGATGGACCCGCAGCAACGACTCCTCCTCGAACTCTCCTGGGAGGTCTTCGAGCGCGCGGGCATCGACGTCGACAGCCTGCGCGGCAGCGACACCGGCGTCTTCGCCGGTCTGATGTACCACGACTACACCGGCTCCAGCAGCGAAGGCAGTCTCGTCTCCGGCCGGATCTCCTACACGTACGGCCTCGAAGGCCCCGCGATCACCGTCGACACCGCGTGCTCGTCGTCACTGGTCGCCATGCACTGGGCCATGCAGGCGCTGCGCCGCGGCGAGTGCTCGCTCGCGCTCGCCGGCGGCGTCACGGTGATGTCCACGCCCGAACTCTTCATCGACTTCAGCCGCCAGCGCGGCCTCGCCCCGGACGGCCGCTGCAAGTCCTTCGCGGGCGCCGCCGACGGCACCGGCTGGGCCGAGGGCGCCGGGCTGCTGCTCCTGGAGCGGCTGTCCGACGCGCGCCGCAACGGCCACCGGGTACTGGGGGTGCTGCGCGGCTCCGCCGTCAACCAGGACGGCGCGTCCAACGGCATCACCGCACCCAACGGCCCCTCGCAGCAACGGGTGATCCGCGCCGCACTCGCCGACGCCGGGCTCGCCCCCGCCGATGTCGACGCGGTCGAGGCACACGGCACCGGTACGACCCTGGGTGACCCGATCGAGGCGCAGGCGCTCCTCGCGACGTACGGCCAGGACCGTGAGACACCGCTGTGGCTGGGCTCGATCAAGTCCAACATGGGCCACACGCAGGCCGCCGCCGGTGTGGCCGGCGTGATCAAGATGGTGCAGGCGATGCGGCACGGTGTCCTGCCGCAGACGCTGAATGTGGACGAGCCGACCCCGCACGTGGACTGGACCGAGGGCGCGGTGGAACTCCTCACCGAGCGACGCACCTGGCCGGCCGTGGACCGGCCGCGCCGCGCGGGTGTCTCGTCGTTCGGCATCAGCGGCACCAACGCGCACCTCATCGTCGAACAGGCGCCGCCGACCGAGTCCGAGCCGACGCGGGAGACTCCCGAACCGCCCGTTCTGCCCTTGGTGTTGTCGGGCCGGACCGAGAGCGCGGTACGCGACCGGGCCCGGCAGCTGCTCGACACACTCGACCGGACCACGCGGCCTCTCGACCTCTCCCACGCGCTGGCGACCACCCGCACCGGGCTTGAACGGCGTGCCACGGTCGTCGGCGGCTCACGCGACGACCTGCAGGCCGGGCTGACGGCGCTCGCGGACGGCGCCACGGCGCCGGATGTGGTGCGCGGTACGGCCTCCGACGGTGGTGTGGGGTTGGTGTTCTCGGGTCAGGGGTCGCAGTGGGTGGGGATGGGACGTGGTCTTTACGAGGCGTTCCCGGCTTTCGCGGTGGTGTTGGACGAGGTGCTGGACGCGCTGGGTGGGGCGGGCTGCGATGTGCGGTCGGTGATGTGGGCGGAGCCGGAGTCCACCGAGGCGGCCCTGCTGGGTGAGACGGGGAGCACGCAGCCGGCGTTGTTCGCGGTGGAGGTGGCGTTGTTCCGGTTGTTGGAGTCGTGGGGTGTGCGGCCGGACGCTCTGGGTGGTCATTCGGTCGGTGAGATCGCCGCCGCGCATGTGGCGGGGGTGTTGTCGTTGTCGGACGCGGCTGCTTTGGTGTCGGCGCGTGGTCGGTTGATGCAGGCGCTGCCGGTCGGTGGCGCGATGGTCGCGATCCAGGCCACCGAGGACGAAGTAGCGCCGCTGCTGAGCGACGACGTGTCGCTCGCGGCGGTCAACTCACCTCGCTCGCTGGTGGTTTCGGGAGTGGAGAGCGCGGTGGTCGCGGTCGCCGGGCACTTCACCGCCCTGGGCCGTAAGACGTCGCGGCTGAAGGTGTCGCACGCGTTCCACTCCGCGCTGATGGCCCCGATGCTGGACGAGTTCCGTGAGGTCGTCTCCGGTCTTGAACTCCGTGAGCCTCAACTGCCGTTGATCACCGGCGGCGACGTGCGGTCGGTCGACTTCTGGGTCGACCACGTACGCGACACCGTCCGGTTCGTGGACGTCGTCCGGCGCATCGAGAGCGAAGGCGTCACCACCTTCGTCGAGATCGGCCCGGACGCCGTGCTCTCCGCCATGGGACCCGAGTGCGTCACCGGCGACGACACCGCGTTCATCCCGCTCATGCGCCGCGACCGCACCGAGGCCCACACCTTCGTGCGGGCCATCGGCCAGGCGTGGACCCGCGGCGTCACCGTCGACTGGTCGGCCGCCCTTCCCGGCGCGCTGCCGGTCGACCTCCCCACCTATCCCTTTGAACGGCGCCGCTACTGGCTGGAGCCGTCCCCCGGTACGGGCGGCGCGCCGGGTGGCAGTGGTCAGGACGCGACCGGGCACCCGATGCTCGCCTCCGTCGTACCGGCACCCGACAGCGACTCCGTCACCCTCACCGGACTGCTCTCGCCACGTGTCCAACCCTGGCTCGCCGAGCACCGGTTGGGGGGCGCGATCGTCGTGCCGGGGGCCGCGTTCGTGGAGTTGGCGATCCGCGCGGGCGACGAGGTCGGCTGCCCGCGCGTGGACGAGCTGACGCTCGAAGCGCCCCTCGTGCTCGCGGGCCAGGAGGCCGCCCGTCTCCAGGTCGTCGTGGGCGCGCCCGACGCGACGGCCCGCCGTGCCGTCACCGTCTACGCACGCGCCGAGCGCGCCGACCGGGCGCACGAGTGGACCCGGCACGCGAGTGGCTTCCTCGCTCCGTCAGACCGGGCAGCCGACCCCGTCCTGGCGGCGGCGTCGGACGTCTGGCCGCCGGCCGGTGCGGAAGTGGTGGACGTGGACGCGACGTACGCGGCCCTGGCGGACCAGGGGTTCACGTACGGGCCCCTCTTTACCGGACTGCGGGCCCTGTGGCGCAGCGGCCCGGAGATCCTGGCCGAGGTCGAACTCCCCGAGGAGGCGGCGGCCGGCTTCGGCATCCACCCCGCACTGCTCGACGCGGCCCTTCACGGCGGTGAACTGTTCGCCGCCGACAACGAGTTGACCATGCCGTACGCCTGGCGGGGCATCACACTGCACGCCACGCAAGCCACCCGGCTGCGCGTCCGGCTCACCCCGGTGCCCGAGGGCGGCTACGCCATCAGCGCCACGGACCCGACCGGTGCCCCGGTCATCAGCGCCGAATCCCTGCTGGTGCGCTCCGTACCCACCGGCGAGCTGGATCTGGAGGCGGTGGGCACGCACGACAAGCTGTTCACGGTCGAGTGGACGACACTGCCCGACGCCCGAGGCACTCTCGGCGCCACCGGCGCCACCGGCGTCACCGATACCGCCCGGCTGGCGAGCATCGGCGAAGACCTCGGCGTCACCCCCAACCACCCCGACGTATCCGCCCTGTTCGCGTCCGGCGACCCCCTGCCAGACGCGGTGCTCTACGCGCCTCCCGTGGCCGAGGCGGCGCCCGACCCGATCGCCGCCGTCCACGCGGCGACGGCCGACACCCTGGCCTTCCTCGGCGACTGGCTCGCCGACAGCCGCACCACCGCCGTCCGCCTCGCCGTCGTCGTCCGGGGGCCGGAGCTGATCGACGGCGCCGTCACCGGACTCGTACGCGCCGCCCAGGCCGAGAACCCGGACCGGATCACACTCCTGCGGCTGCGCGACGACGGGTCCGCCGCCGCGCTGCCGGCGGCCGTCGCCTCCGGTGAACCGGAGCTGGTCGTACGAGACTCGCGACTGCACGTCCCGCGCCTGGCCGCCGCGACCGGCGCGACCCGGGACCTGGACCCCGGCGACACCGTCCTGATCACCGGCGGCACCGGAGGCCTCGGCGCGGCCGTCGCCCGGCACCTGGTGGACCGCTACGGCGTCCGTGAACTGATCCTCGTCAGCCGGCGCGGCCCCCGGTCGCCCGGTGTGGACCGGCTGACCGGCGAACTCGCCGCGCGGGGCGCCCAGATCACCGTCGTCGCCTGCGACGTCGCCGACCGGGACTCGGTGGCCAAGCTGCTCGCCGACCATCCGGTGACCGGCATCGTGCACACGGCGGGCATCGTCGACGACGGACTGATCGGCTCCCTGACACCCGACCGGCTCGCCGCCGTGCTGCGGCCGAAGGCGGACGCCGCCTGGCATCTGCACCAACTCGCCGGTGACGTCTCGATGTTCGTGATGTACTCGTCCGCCGCCGGCACCTTCGACGGCGCCGGACAGGCCAACTACGCGGCGGCCAACGGCTTCCTGGACGCACTCGCGACATACCGCCGGGAACTCGGCCTGCCCGCGACGTCGCTCGCCTGGGGCCTGTGGGAGGAGCGCGCCGGTATGGCGGGCGAACTGACCACGGCGGACCTGGAACGGATGCGCCGCGCGGGCCTGCGAGCCCTGCCGACCGACGACGCGCTCGCTCTCTTCGACACCGCGACCGGGCTCGACGCGCCGGTGGTGCTGCCGATGTGGCTGGACGCCGAGGCCGTCGGCCGGGCGGACCGCCGGACACCCCCGATGCTGCGCGGTCTGGTCCGCACACCCGTGCGCCGTACCGCGCGCACCGCGCCCGCACCGGTCGCCCTGTCGCTGGAGGAGCGGCTGGCGGCCATGCGACCGGGGGAGAAGGCGCCGTATCTGCTCGACTTCGTGCGTACGCACGTGGCGACCGTGCTCGGCCACGACGGGCCGCGCGACGTCGAACCGGGGCGGGGCTTCGCCGAGTTGGGCGTCGACTCGCTCGCCGCGCTCGAACTGCGCAACCTGCTGGCCGAGCGCGCCGAGGTCCGGCTGCCGGCCACGCTGGTCTTCGACCACCCGACACCGCAGGCGATCGCCGATCTGCTCCACGAGGAACTGGTCGGCGAGCCCGAGGAGGTCTCCCCCCTGGAGGCGGAGTTCGCCTCGATCGAGGCGGCGCTCTCCTCGGGCGACCCGGCCGGCCAGGAGTACGGCCAGGTCCTCGCCCGGCTGCGCGCGCTCACCGCGAAGTGGCCCGAGCCGGGCGCGCGGGACGGCGGGCGCGAGGAGATCGCGTCCGCGACGGCCGACGAACTGTTCGACATCCTCGACGGCGAATTCGGCGATCTCACCTGAGCGACCCCGCGCCGCCCGCCGGACCGGCCCGAGCCGCCCCCGCGACCGCGGGGGCGGCTCACCCGAATGGCGGGGCGAGGATGCTCGGAGCACAGTGGAACAGGCGGCGTTCACCGCGCTCCGGAAGCTCCCTGTTCCAGAAAGGTGAGTCGGTCATGGCAGTCGAAGAAGCCTCGTCAACAACCATGTCGAACGGCCATCACGGTCACCACGGTCACCACGACGTCAAGGGAACGACGACCATCGCGGACTCGGTGGTGGCCTCGATAGCCGGTATCGCGACCCGTGACGCCACCGGGGTCCACGCGATGGGCAGCGGTCTCTCCCGGACCCTCGGGGCCGCCAGGGACAAGATGGCCCGCTCCGACGACGTGACCCGCGGTGTGCGGGTGGAGGTCGGTGAGAGGCAGACCGCCGTCGACGTCGATGTGGTCGTGGAGTACGGCTATCCGATCACACGGACTTCCGACGACATCCGTACCGGCATCGTCGAGGCGGTCGAGAACATGACCGGGCTTGAGGTCGCCGAGGTGAACATCGACGTTCTCGACGTGCACCTGCCGGATTCGGACGACGGCGACAGCGGCGGCTCGTCCCGTACGCGATGACGGAAAGCCCCTCCGCCGGGCAGGGCGGAGGGGCCGTCGTACGGTCACCGGCGAAGAGGACGGTCACCGGCGAAGGGGCCGGCGGCCCCGCGGGCGGACGGGTCTCACCAGGTGATCGGCAGCCTCGAAGGACCGCGCACGATGACGCCGTACTTCCACTCCACGCCCTCCACACCGTCCGCGAGACGCAGCTCCGGCAGCCGTGCCAGCAGCGCCGTCAGCGACTCCTGGAGCTCCAGCCGGGCCAGCTGGGCGCCGATGCAGTGGTGCGGACCGTGACCGAACGCCACGTGCGGGTTGGGTGACCGTGTGAAGTCGATCGTCTCCGGATCGTCGAACACCTCCGGATCGCGGTTGGCGGCGTGCAGCGCGGCCAGCACCGGGTCACCGGTGCGTACCACCGTGTCACCGAACCGCACGTCCTCCAGCGCGTACCGGGCGAACATCGCGGCGGTGTTGATCGGCACGTACCGCAGCAGCTCCTCCACCGCGCCCGGCATCAGCTCGGGCGACTTCCGCAGCCGCTCCAGCAGCTCGGGGCGGGTGAGCAGGGTGAAGACGAAGCTCGGCAGCGCCGATGCCACGGTCTCGACCCCGCCCGTGAGCAGTCCCGCGCCGGCCAGCGAGATCAGCTCCGTGTCGTCCAGCTTGTCGCCGTTGTCGCGCGCGAAGACCAGCGCCCCCAGCAGATCGTCCGTGGGCTCCTTGCGGCGCAGAGCGACCAGATCGGCCATGTACTTGTCGAGTTCGTCGCCGATCTCGAAGAGCACGTCGCCCTTCATCGTCGCGTCGTTGGTGACGCCCTCGGTCCAGGTACGGAAGACGTCCCGGTCGGAGTAGGGCACGCCGAGCAGGTCGCAGATGACGTTCACCGGCAGCAGCCGGGCGAAGTCCTCCACCAGGTCGGCGCGCGGCCCCCGCTCGACCATGTCGTCGATCAGCCGGTCGGCGAGCGCCTGGACGCCCGCGCGCATCTGGTTCATCCGGCGCATCGTGAACGCCTTGCCGACCAGCCGGCGCAGCCGGGTGTGGTCCGGCGGGTCCATGCCCATGATGCCGTCGCCGGTCGACTGCCTGCGCATCCGCGGCTGGTCGAGCCCCTGCGCGATCTCGCGGCTGAACCGGGGATCGGTCAGTACGAGCTTGACGTCGGCGTGCCGCGTCGCCAGCCAGGCGGGTTCGCCGTACGCCAGCTGGACACGGCTCATCGGCTCCTCGCGCTGCAACGTGGCGTACAGCGGGGACACGCTGGTCTCGTGCATGTCGAACGGATAGTCCCGGACCTGACGGTCCTGGACGCGCGCCTGGACGCTCATCCTGCCTCTCTCCTCACCGTGGAGCCTGCTGAGCACGCTCCGGGAAATCGGGCGCTTCCCGGCAAGCTACCGCCCACCCACCGGGCCACCACACCCCTAACTACGGGCGCCGCCGGTCGCGTTCGGACCCCGACCCGCCGCCGCCAGCAACTGATTCGCCCGGTCCGTGAGCTGTCGCCGGTCGACCTTCCGGTTCGAGTTCAGCGGGAACTGGTCCAGCCGGTGGAAGTGTTTCGGCAGCACCCCGGCGGGCAGCGACCGGCGCAGCCGGCGGACGAGTTCGACGGCCGCGACCTTCTCCCCGGTGTAGAAGGCGACCAGTTCCGTGCCGGTGTCCCCGTCCGCCGCGACCGCGACCGCGTCATGCACCCCGCAGTCCCGCAGCGCGTGCTCGACCTCGGCCAGCTCCACCCGCCACCCCTGCACCTGGACCTGCGAGTCGCGCCGTCCGAGATAGATCAGCTCGCCGTCGTCCAGCCGCCGGATCCGGTCCCCGGTGCGGTACCAGCGCCGGCCCGCCCGCTCGAAGAAGTGCCCCGGCTCGTTGCGCGGATCGACGTAACCCGCCGCGAGCTGCGGCCCGGACACGCACAACTCGCCCTCGGTGTCGGCCGGTTCGCCGTCCTCGTCGAGCAGCAGATGGTCGTGGCCCGCGTGCACCCGGCCGATCGGCGTAAGTCCGTTCACCGACGCGCGCTCCGACCGCTCACCGTCCCAGCGGTAGGCGGTGATGGTGATGGTCAGCTCGGTGGGCCCGTACAGATTCTCCAGCGTCGAGCCGGGCGCGGCCCGCTGCCAGTCCGCGGCGTCCCGGGTCTTCAGCGCCTCCCCGGCGAACAGGCTCCAGCGCAGCCCCGGCATCCGGTCCGCCGCCAGCCCACCCGTCCTGCGCACCAGGTCGATGACGCTCGGCGTGGAGAACCACACCGTCAGCCCCTGCTCGGTGATGAAGGCCGGCAGGTCACGGTAGGCGTGCGCGGGTACGGCGACGGACGTCGCGCCCGCGCCCCAGGCGCTGAAGATGTCGAACGCCGCGCAGTCGAAGTTCAGGTCGAACGCCTGCGAGAACACATCGGCCGGGCCGAAGTCGTACCGCTCGTCGATCAGCCGGAAGTAGTGCTCGGCGCTCCCGTGCGTCAGGATCACGCCCTTCGGCCGCCCCGTCGACCCGGACGTGAACAGCAGATACGCCGTGTCACCGGGCTTGACCTCGGCGGGCGCGTCCAGCGCGTGCCGGTCCTCGGGCACCACCCGCCGCCCCGGCACCGTGTCGCCGTCCAGGGCGTCGGGCACCAGCACCCCGAAGTCGCCCCGTCCGTCGAGGACTTCGGCCAGCACCGGGAGGCTCGACCGGTCCGCGATCAGCACGGTGGCGCCGGACGCCTCGACGATCTGCCGGGTCCGGGCCGCCGGGAAGTCGGGGCGCAGCGGCACGACGGCCGCCCCCGCGTAGAGCGCGGCGAGGATGCCCGGATACGCCGTGGGCCCCTTCCCCGCCAGTACGCCCACGGCCCGCGCCCCCGTACGCGCCAGCGCCCCGCCCCAGGACAGCGCCTGTCGGTGCAACTCCCGATAGGTCAGTGACTCCTCGCCGATCCGCACGGCGACACCGTCCGGAGACGTCGCGAGCCCGCGGCGGAATCGTGCGTGCAGCCCTTGCCCGGCCGATGTGTCCATGGTCGAACTCCGCAATGAATAGGGGGTGCCGTCCGTCGATGAATGCCGGTACGACAAGTAAACTCAATCCCCGACCATCGGGCGTGAGTTCCGCCCTGGCAACCCTTAATCCCCCTCCTCTGATTACGGAGTGACAGTGACCATGTGGGACGACCGTTTCGAAGAACTGCTGCGCCGCCACCTTCCGTATCTCCCGGCCGACGAGCCGCTGGAGGAGACCACCTCGCTGCGTGATGTCGGACTCGACTCCATGGGCATGGTCGAGCTGCTCTCCTCGGTGGAGAGCCTGTACGGGGTGCGGCTGCGGGACGACGCCCTCACCATGGAGACCTTCGAATCACCGGCCACCCTGTGGCGCACGCTCGCCGCCGTACGCACCTGAACCTCCCCGGTCCGACGCCCGCCCGCGCGCCGGGAATTAGGGGTCCGGTAGGGGTACGGCCGGGGCTACGCTTTCCGCATTCCCCATGGCGTCCAAGTTCCGCGGTCTTCTGCGGCCATCCTGTGAGGCGGACATGAGTCGGCACGTATTCACGCACGCTCAGAATTCGATAGAGCGGCTCCATGAGTTTCTGCTCGTCGGCGCCCGGCTGACCCCGGACAAACCGGCGGTCGTCGAATTCGCCGGCAACGAGGTCGGCACCATTTCCTACCGGCAGCTGGAACGCCGGGTCGAGGAGTGCGTCACCACGCTCGGCGACCTGGGCCTCGACATGGGCGACCGCGTCGTCCTGGAGTCCGACACCTCCGCCGCCGCGATCGCGACCTTCCTCGCCTGTTCGTCGCTGGGGCTGCCGTTCGTCCCGGTCAGCCCGGAGACCCCGGCGCAGCGGCTGCTGTCGATCATCGGGAGCGTACGGCCCGCGCTCTACCTCCAGACCACGGACGGCCGCCGGGACGGCATCCCCGAGCACGTCGGCACCGGCCGGTTCGGACCGTCCGGTGTGACGATCGAACGGGCGCCCGCGCCCCGGCGCGCGCACCGCCGCGAGATCGTCTCCGCCGACCCCGCGTACATGGTCTTCACGTCCGGCACCACGGGCACGGCCAAGGGCGTGGTGATGAGCCACCGCGGGATCCTCGCCTTCTACCGGGGGATGCTCCAGCACGGCATCGTCGCCCCGGAGAGCCGGGTCGCCACGACGGCCCCGCTCCAGTTCGACTTCTCGCTGCTCGACATCGGCCTCGCGCTCGGCAGCGGCGCCACCGTCGTCCCCGTGCCGCGCGCGCTGCTGCGCTGGCCGCGCCGCTTCCTGCGGTTCCTCGCCGACACCGAGGCCACCCAGGTCAACGGCGCCCCCTCGATCTGGCGCTCCGTGCTGCGCCACGAACCGGACCAGCTGGGCGAGTTGGGCGACCAGATCCGCGGTGTGCTGTTCTCCGGCGAGCCGTTCCCGCTGCACGAACTGCGCCGGCTCCAGGAGTTGCTGCCCGCCGCCCGGATCGTGAACTGCTTCGGCAGCACCGAGTCCGTCGCCTCGTCGTTCACCGACGCGCCCCGCCCGGTCCCCGAGGAGCAGAAGCAGCTCTCGATCGGATTCGCGCACCCCGGCGCCGAGATGATGCTGCTCGACGACGACCACCGGCCCATCGACGAGCCCGGCGTCACCGGCCACATCTACCTCCGCAGCTCGGCGCTGTTCACCGCGTACTGGAACGACCCCGAGGCCACCGCCAAGGCACTCGTGCCCGACCCGGTGACGCCCGAGACCGGCCAGACCGTCTTCCGTACGGGAGACCTCGCCCACCGCGGCGAGGGCGGCGAGCTGTACTTCGACGGCCGCGCCGACTCGCAGGTCAAGATCCGCGGCAACCGGGTCGAACTGGCCGAGGTGGAACGCCGGGTGGCGGAGTTCACCGGCGTCGAGTCGGCCAGCGCCGTCCTGCTCCCGAAGAAGGACGCGGACCCGGTGCTCGTGGTCTTCGTCGTCCTGGCGCCCGGCGGCAAGAGCGTCGACGAGATGGAGCTGGGCGCGTTCTGCATGGAGTACCTGCCGGACTACATGGCGCCGCAGGAGATCCATGTCGTGGACGAACTGCCCGTGACGCCCAACGGCAAGGTCGACCGCAACGCCCTGCTGAAGTCGGTGTCCTAGGGCAATTGCACACGCAAGCGCCGGACGGGCAACGGCCCGTCCGGCGCCTCGGCGCGTACGCCTCACCCGTCAACCGCCCGCTACGGCAGGACGGTTCGCCGCCTCGGCCGCAGCACGGACTTCGGATCGACCGTCGTCACCTCGAAGTTGCGCGTCGTGCACGCGACCCGCCCGAAGAGGCTGTCCGGCCCCGACACATACATCTCCCGCACCCCGAGACCGATCAGCGCGTCCACCACGTCGGGCCAGCGCACGGGCCGTACGAAGCCGTCCAGCAGCATCGCGCGTACGCCGTCCGCCGTCGTACGCACCGATCCGTCCTGGTCCGCGACCACCGGGATCGTGGGGTCGGTGAACCGCAGGGCGGGGAACAGCTCGCGCTCCACCCGCTCCCGCAGCGGCCCGAACGTGCTGGAGTGCACCGGCGGATCCATCGTGTACAGCGGCAGCCCGCCGGCCGCGCGTATCCGCTGCTGGAACCAGTCCAGCTTCTCGGCGCGCAGCGACACCATGTAGAAGTCGTGGTCGATGTGGCAGGAGATCTCGTGCCACTCCCGCTCCTCGTCCAACTCCGCCTGGATCTCCTTGAGAAGCACCTGCGGGGTGCGGGCGAAGGAGTGCGTGACGATGCCGGGGTGGTCGTCGGTGAAGTACGCCGTCTCGTACCGCACCAGGTCCGACGTCAGCCGCACCGCGTCCGCGAACGCCAGCGCGCCGGAGTGCACGGCCGCCGCCTTGCCGCCGAAGCTGGGACCCACGCAGTGGCTCGGGCTCAGGCCCAGGGTGGACCCGGCCCAGCGGGCGAGCGCCAGACATGTCACCAGGAAGGTGACCTGCGCCGCCTCGGAGTAGTCGCCGTCGCTGTCCCGGTAGCGCTCGAACAGGGGGTAGCCGAGCGTGTCGGACGCCTCGGCGACCATCTCGCGGGCGCCCGGGTCGATGAGCAGGAACTTGCCCACGGTCGGGAAGTCCTGCGGTCCCATCCCGGGGAAAACGATCGCGGTGCCCCGCGGGGAGTCGGTTGCCATCCACTTCTCCTCAAGAGTGCGGTCGGTCCATGAGTCCGGCGGCCCGTCAGTCCGTCAGCCCGTCGGCGCGGCGGCCCGTCAGCCCGTGAGCTTCGTGAGTCCCTGCTCGATCGCGGCGAGCGCGTCGGCGACATGCGGGAGGCTCAGCGGATCGGCCGCCCGCTGCGCCGCGCGCTGCTCGTCGCGGGTCCGGCCGTAGAGCATGCTGGTCGCGGCCCGGAACCGCAGGGCCTTCGGGTCGTCCCCGAAATGCGTGCCCGCCAGGACGGCGATGCCGAGTTGGTCGATGAGCCGGCTCTGGAGGGACTCGCCGTCGGTGACGCCCTGACCGGCCAACTCCGCGCGCAGCGGGGCGAAGTCCGGGTAGACGTAGAACCCGCCCGTCGGCGGCCGGCATGTCGCGCCCGCCGCGGTGACGATGTCGTACACGGCCTTCGCGACCGTGCCGTGCAGCCGCGCGTCGTCCCGCAGCCGGTCCCGGATCTCGGGCGGCTCGGCGAACGCGTACTCCGCCACCGACTGCATCGGGCCCGCCAGGGTGGACCACACCTCGCTGGCGACCGACGCGACGTCGTCGCGCAGCCGCTCACCGGCGGGCGTGGCGGGGAAACGGGCGGCGCCGATCCGCCAACCGCCCAGCGCCAGGCTCTTGCTGAGCCCGGTGACCACGATCGTACGGTCGGGCACGACCTCGGCCGGGCTCAGGAACTCCGCGTCCGGGTCGTGCAGGATGTCGCGGTAGATCTCGTCCGACACCAGGAGCAGATCCTCCTCCTCGGCGACGGCGCAGATCTCCCGTACGAGAGCCGGCGGCGCGTATGTGCCGGTCGGATTGTCCGGCGATGTCAGCACCACGACGCGCGGGTCGTGACCGAGCCCCCGCGCCGTCCGGATCGTGTCGCGCAGCGCCGCCGGATCGGGCACCCCGCCGCACTCCTCGGGGATCGGCACCCCGAACGCCCGCTTCCCGGCGAGCCTCGTCTGCGGGCCGTACGTCACCCAGCAGGGACTCGGCAGCAGCACATCACCGGGGTGGACGAGTTGCAGCGCCAGCAGCAGCGGCTTGCTGCCGGGCGCGAGCAGCACCTGCGCCGCGTCGGTCGGCAGCCGGCGACGGGCGAAGTACCCCGCCACGGCGGCCCGGACACCGTGGTCGCCGGCCACCGGGCCGTACGCGTTGCGGTCCGCGCCGGCCGTCAGCCGCTCGGCCAGCGGTGGGAAGACGGGCAGCCGCGACTCACCGAAACCCAGGTGCACGATTGGCTCGCCGGCGGCCTGACGCCGCGCCACGAGCTGGTCGAGCGCCAGATTCGGGGAGATGCCCCGCGACCGGGTCCGCCGCTCCCGCGTGTTCCGCTCCCGCACGTCTCGCTCCTCCGGGTCCGATTCCCAGTGCGACATCAGCCGCCCACCCCCGCCCCGGCGCCCGACCCGGACAGGGCGGAACTCGTCGCGCCTTCGAACGCCGCCGCGATGTCCGCCGGCGCTGAGGAGTCGAGCACGAGTTGGTCCACCCACGCCGCGGTGGGGGAGTAGTGCGCCCGGAACGGCCTGCCGACCAGCTCCGGGTCCCGCGCCTGGAGCATCCGCAGCTGGAAGAACTTCCCCTCCGGGGTCTCCTCGACGCCGTCGACGACGACCTTGCCCGGCGTCGCGCTCATGACGGGTCCGCGTACGGTACGGGCCAGGCCGGGCAGCTTCCGGTACGCCGTCTGGAAGATCTCGTGCGCCTTCACCAGCGGCACCTCGAAGTACTTGCGCGGCCCGGTGTCCCGCTCCACGAACATGTAGTACGGCACGGCGCCCGAGGCGAGTTCGCCCCGCCACAACTCCGCCCAGGTGCGCGCGTCGTCGTTGACGTGCGCGATGAGCGGCGCCTGGCAGTAGACCAGCGCGCCCGTGGCCCGGATCCGGGCGAGCGACCGGCGCGCGAGGGCCGTCTCCAGTTCGCGCGGATGGCTGAAGTGGGCCATCACCGCGAGATTGCGGCCGGACGCCACGATCTCCTCGAACAGCCGCAGCGCGTCGTCGGCGTCGGGATCGCTGGTGAAGCGCTGCGGCCAGTACGCCACGGACTTCGTACCGATCCGGACGGTGCGCACCGTGTCGACCTTGAGCAGCGGCTCCAGATGGCCGCGCAGCCGTTCGGTGGACATCACCATCGGGTCGCCGCCGGTGACGAGCACGTCCGACACCGCCGGATGCTGGGTCAGATACTCCACCAGCAGGGCGGGATCGGGCGCGGCGAACCGGAGATCCGCGTCACCGATGAACTGCGCCCAGCGGAAGCAGTAGGTGCAGTACGAGTGACAGGTCTGCCCCTGCTGAGGGAAGTACAGCACCGTCTCGCGGTACTTGTGCTGCATGCCGGACAGTTCACCGTCGGACAGGGTCGGCACATTGAGCTGCATCTGACCGGACGGGTGCGGATTGAGCCCGGCCCTGATCCGGTTGACCTCGTCCCGCAATTCCTTCCTGGAACCGCCGCGCCGGAGCAGGTCGACCAGGATCGCCTCGTCCGCCGCCGCGAGCATTCCGTGCTGCGGGAACACCAGCTGGAATATCGGGTCGTCGGGAATGCGATGCCAGTCGATCAGCTCGGAGAGTACATATTCGTTGACCCGGAAAGGCAGTACCTGCGACACCGCTCGGACCGCTTCGAGCGCGTCCTTCGACATTCCGTAACGCGCGGCGACTTCATCGATGTGATGCGGACCGAGCGCGCGAAATCTCGGCGCGTCGGCGGAGTTCAGCAATGGCAAGGACATGCAACCCATCCTCTGGTCCGGCGTCGTGTCCTGCACAACCCCTAGGAAATGGCGTCGCAGGTCGTACGGCTGAAGGAGCTAGTCGGCGAGGCCCTTCAGGAACTCCACCAGCGTCGCCCGGAAACGCTCGGGTTCCTCGAAGTGCGGCATATGGCTGGAGTCCTCGAAGATCTCCCAGCGCACGTCCGGCACCAGCTCCTCGAACGGCCGTACGGTGACCGGGGTTGCCTCGTCGTGCGCCCCGGAGATCACCAGCGTCGGGACGGCGATGTCCGGCAGCCGGTCCTGAAGGGACCAGTCCTTGAGCGTGCCGACGACATGGAACTCGCTCGGCCCGTTCATGGTCCGGTAGACGGTCGGATCGTTCGCCGTCTCCATCGTCGTCGCCAGATACTCCTTGGGCCACGGCCGGACCCGGCACACATGCCGGTCGTTGAACACCTGGACGGCGTCGGTGTATTCGGCGGAGTCCGTCGTGCCCGCCGCCTCGTGTGCCCGCAGAGTCCTCTCCACCTCGGGAGGCAGCGCGGCCCGCAGCACGTCCATCTCCTGACGCCACAACGGGTACGAGGCCGGGGAGTTGGCGACGACCAGACCACGGAGCCCGGCCGGCCGGTCCGCGGCGTGCCGCGCGGCGAGCATGCCGCCCCAGGACTGCCCGAGCAGGACGTAGTTGTCGGCGATGTTGAGCTGCCGCAGGAGGTTGTCGAGTTCGTCGAGGAACAGCTCGACGGTCCAGAAGTCCGCGCCGGCGTCCGGCAGATGGGTGGAGCCGCCGTTGCCGAGCTGGTCGTAGTGCACGACCGGCCAGCCGTCCTCGGCGAGCGCGGCGGTACGCAGCAGATAGTCGTGCGTGCTGCCGGGCCCGCCGTGCACGGTGACGACGGCCGGCCGCCGCGAGTCGGCCGGACCCGTCACGCGGTACCAGGTGCGGTACTCGCGGAACGGTATCCACCCCTTGGCCCTGGCCCGGGGCGCCGCTGCCGCCATTCCCGCCACCTCGCTTCCGAACGCCGAACTCCTTTAATCCGTCCGCGTTCCTGTCTAGCCGCCACGCCTTCCCGCGCACCAGCCCCTAAGGGGTCCCACCCCCCGGCCGCCGACCCCTAACTTGTCCGGCGCCCCTCTCTCCACAAGCACCGCGCGCGGTATAAATCGAGCGTCGCAGCCACAGTCATTGGAGAACTCCGTGCGCGTCATGCTGATGTCCTTTCCGACCCGCACCCACATCTACAGCCTGGCGCCGGTCGGTTGGGCGCTGCGGGCCGCCGGCCACGAGGTGCGCTACGTCGGCCAGCGCAATCCCGCCGAGGTCGACCCGTTCATGCAGACCGGTCTCGACGCCATGTGGACCGGTGGCGATTTCGACATCGCCAAACACCGGCACTACGCCGAGCCCGGCGACGGTACGGAGGAGAACTACTTCCCGCTCTCCGAGGCCCGCCCCGAGAAACTGACCGACGCGTTCGTCAGCGAGGCGTACGAGACGACGACCGCGATGATCCAGTACCTCAACCGGGACCGGCTGCTCAGCGAGACGCTGCGCTTCGCCAAACAGTGGAAGCCGGACCTCATCGTCTGGGATCCACTGATGTACGCGGCCCCGATGATCGCCAAAGTCGTCGGCGCCGCCCATATGCGCATGCTCTACGCCCAGGACCAGAACGCCCGCGTGCACTTCGAGTACGAGAAACTCAAGGCACGCCGTCCCGATGTCTCCTGGCCCGACCCGCTCGCCGACTGGATGTCCGAATGGCTCGGCCGGCACGGCTGTGAGTTCGACGAGGACCTGCGTTTCGGAATGGCGAGCATCGACCCCTCACCGGCCTGTGTGCGTTTCCCGCTGGACGTGAACTACATTCCCGTCCGGTTCGTTCCGGTCAACAAACCGCTGGCCGTGCCCGACTGGGTGTTCCAGCGGCCCGAGAAGCCGCGCGTACTGCTCACGCTCGGAGTGTCGAACCGCCAGGTGCACGGCGTGGAACAGGCGTCGGTGACCGATCTCCTCGAAGGACTCGGCGATCTGGACATCGAGGTGATCGCGACGTTCGACAGGACGCAGCTCTCGTCCGTGGCGCGGATTCCCGGCAATGTCAGGGCCGAGGCGTTCGTACCGATGAACGAGGTACTGGCGAGCTGTTCCGCCATCGTGCACCAGGGCGGCGGGGCGACCATCGGAAACGCCGTCGTCAACGGCGTCCCGCAACTGCTCGTACCGGGCACCATCTGGAGCGAACGGGCCTCCGCCGTCGCCCAGGAGAAGCGCGGATACGGGCTGTTCCTCGATCTGGAGGACGCGACGGCCGAGCGCGTACGGGCGTGTGTCGTGCGCCTGCTCGAAGAACCGTCGTTCCGGCAGAACGCCGTCGAGGTGCAGCGCGAGATGCTGGCCACGCCGACGCTCGCCGATATCGTCCCCGACCTGGAGGCCGCGGCGGCGGGCCGCCGTCAGGCGGTGACGGCCGGCGTCTGACGGCGCGAGGCCCGACGGCGCCCCGTCGCGCGCGGCCGGTGGCCCGTGTCAGAGCCAGCGGTCCGGCAGATCCAGCAGCGCGCGCCGCATGGCCAGCCGTTCCACGAGCGGATCACGGTCGCCCGCACCGGCGAGCGCCGCGGCCACCGTCTCCGCCGCCGGATGGGCGAGATCGCGCAAGTAGAGCCAGTCCTCGACGAATTCGCGCTCGAACGCCTCACTCGGCCAGCGCGGCCCGTCGGGGGTGGCCAGCGGATTGACCCGCAGTACGTCGCCGGGCCGGGGACCGGTGAGCCAGCCCGCCGGCTCGGCGGGCACGGGTGCCCCATGGACGAAGGCCAGGGCGGCGGCCTCGTAAAGCTTCTCCGGTTCGACCGGGTCGGCCCCGATCCCGTACAGCGCCGACTTGGTCAACTCGGCGTCGTTGAAGCACAGTCGGGGCGCCAGCGCCTCCACATACCCGTCCACCGTCAGCGGGGCGCCGGGGGAGAAGTTCTCGACGTCCGCGTTGTGCGCGTGACCGATCAGGACCCGGTCGTCCTTGGCGACCCGCTTCAACTCCGCGACGGCGTGCGGCTTGTCGGGGAAGTAGTGGAAGCTGTCGTGGGCGAAGCTCACGTCGACCACGTCGTCCGCCAGCGGGAACGGCCCCGCCGCGTCGAAGCAGACCAGCCGGGCGCGCGGCGCCGCGAACAGCCGGGCCAGCCACAGATGTGAGAAGACCAGGTCCGACCCGATCGCGGGACCCGACCGCCCCAGCCAGGGCCGCATGAAGTGCCCGGCGCCGCAGCCGACTTCGAAGAGCGTCCCGTACCGGGGGGCGTGTCCCTCCAGCAGCGCCAGCCCGCTCAGATGCGTCGGCTGGCACCAGCGGTGCAGGAAGTACGTGCCCAGCCCGCCGTAGCCGAGCCCCGCCATGACACTCGCGGCGGTCGCGGAGCCCTCGGTGACCGTGAAGACCGTCTCGCGCAGGGCGACCGGGTCGGCGGCGGGGATCGAGGCGTCCTTGCGGTCGGCGAGCAGCAGCGTGAGCGCGTGCGTCACATCGCCGGCCCGGACGGCGTCCGTCGCCTCGGCCCGCAATTCGTCATGGCCGAGGCGCAGATAGGGAATTCCGTCGATACAGGGCCAGAGGGAGTCGCCGTCCGTGAGGATGAATGGTTCCGCCCATTCCAGCGGTCCGCCTGTCGCCGGACTTCGCAGCATGTGCCTGAACTCTTCGTCCAGGAAACTTTCCCAGGCCATTCGACGCCTCCGGTGTGGGGTTCAGGCAATTGCCTGAATGTGGCTGGACCGTAGCACCGGAGTTACCGGAACGACCATGAACGAGTTATGCGCCCGGTGTGATGAGGGGTGCCCTCCGCGAGATGGCGGAAAAGAGCCGTACACCCCTAGGGGCTGCTCGGTCGCCGTGCAGGTGAAAGCAGTTCCGGGCGGATCGGAGAGTGGCGTTCCGGAAAGCCGGAATGGACCCGCAGTCCGATTCTCGGCTGGTAATCGAACGGTAAAGATAGGGGGATTGGCTAGGGGATTCGGTCGGGGTTCCCGAGAATGGTGGCCGGTACCCCGGTCACGTATTCCGGGCAATCTCCATCGATTCTTCACGGGCGGCTCCGCGCCCGCGTGCGGGATTGCCCGGCCGGACGGCCCATGGAACACGAAATGCCGGTCGGGGAGAATCCCGACCGGCATCGCTTCAACTGTGGTGTCCGAGGGGGGACTTGAACCCCCACGCCCGATAAAGGGCACTAGCACCTCAAGCTAGCGCGTCTGCCATTCCGCCACCCGGACAAGGTGTCCGCCAGACGACCGAAGGCCGTTCCGACGTGGAAAACCATAGCAAACATCGGGCACTGCCCGATCCCGCCCCGGTGGGAGGATGGGACGACCACCGGCACCGACAGCGGGAGTGAGCAGCGTGAGCCAGCCGAACACGGGCGGGACGGTCTCGGGCGAGGACGAGGTCGTGGACCTCTGCCGTGATCTGATCCGGATCGACACCAGCAACTACGGAGACCACTCGGGCCCCGGCGAACGGCTCGCCGCCGAGTACGTGGCGGAGAAACTGGCCGAGGTGGGTCTCGAACCGCGCATCTTCGAGTCCCACAAGGGCCGCGCCTCCACCGTCGCGAGGATCGCCGGCGAGGACCCCTCCAGGCCGGCGCTGCTCATCCACGGCCACACCGATGTCGTCCCCGCCAACGCGGACGACTGGACGCACGACCCGTTCGCCGGCGAGATCGCCGACGGCTGCCTCTGGGGGCGGGGCGCGGTCGACATGAAGGACATGGACGCCATGACCCTCGCCGTGGTGCGGGACCGGCTCCGCAGCGGTCGCAAGCCCCCGCGCGACATCGTCCTCGCCTTCCTCGCCGACGAGGAGGCCGGCGGCACGTACGGGGCGCGGTATCTGGTCGACAACCACCCCGATCTCTTCGAGGGCGTCACCGAGGCGATCAGCGAGGTCGGCGGCTTCTCCTTCACCGTCAACGAGAACCTGCGCCTCTATCTCGTCGAGACGGCGCAGAAGGGCATGCACTGGATGCGGCTGACCGTGGACGGCACCGCCGGACACGGCTCGATGACCAACAAGGACAACGCGATCACCGAACTCTGCGAAGCGGTGGCCCGGTTGGGCCGCCACGAGTGGCCCGTACGGATGACGAAGACGGTCCGGTCGTTCCTGGACGAGCTGTCCGACGCCCTGGGCGTCCCGCTCGACCCGGAGGACATGGAGGGCACGCTCGCCACGCTCGGCGGCATCGCGAAGATGATCGGCGCCACCCTGCGCAACTCCGCCGCCCCGACCATGCTCGGCGCGGGCTACAAGGTGAACGTGATCCCCGGACAGGCGACCGCCCATGTCGACGGCCGCTTCCTGCCCGGCTACGAGGAGGAGTTCCTCGCCGACATCGACCGGATCCTCGGCCCGCGCGTGAAGCGCGAGGACGTGCACGGTGACAAGGCGCTGGAGACCAGCTTCGACGGCCGGCTGGTGGACGCCATGCAGACCGCGCTCGTCGCGGAGGACCCGATCGCGCGGGCCGTGCCGTACATGCTGTCGGGCGGCACGGACGCCAAGTCCTTCGACGACCTCGGCATCCGCGGCTTCGGCTTCGCCCCGCTCAAGCTCCCGCCGGAGCTGGACTTCGCCGGGATGTTCCACGGTGTCGACGAGCGGGTGCCGCTGGACGGCCTGAAGTTCGGCGTCCGGGTGCTGGACCGCTTCATCGACGCCAGCTGACTCCGGCCGGGGCGATATTCGCCAGCGCGTACGTACTTGACTGAAAAGAGTGAATGCGACCATACGCTCGTAGCCTCATTACTCCCTCCTCGTTACAGGTGTGCGGTCCGAAGTTGGGACCGCATTTGCCAACGAGGAGGATTACATGATCAAGAAGGTCGTCGCCGCTGCGGCTGCCACCGGCGGTCTCGTGCTCGCGGGTGCGGGCATGGCCGTTGCTGACTCCGGTGCCCAGGGTGCCGCCGTGGGGTCCCCCGGCGTGCTCTCGGGCAACGTCATCCAGGCGCCCATCCACATTCCGGTGAATGTGTGCGGCAACACGGTCTCCGTGATCGGGCTGCTGAACCCCGCCTTCGGCAACACCTGCGTCAACGCGTGACGTTGTCACTCAACCCGTAAGGGTCTGAGCCCAGCGGCCCCGGAGCGCGCCCCATGCGCTCCGGGGCCGCCGGGCTTCAAGCCCCAGGCGTCGTGCCGGGGGTATCCGGTAGCAGAAGGCAGGAACAAGCTATGAGACAGGTCACGCGCAAAGGCCTGATCACCGTGGCGGCGGCCGGCGGCGTACTCGCCCTCGGCGGCGGCTACGCGCACGCGGACTCGGGTGCCGATGGAACAGCGGCGAACTCCCCGGGCGTGCTGTCCGGGAACAACGTCCAGGTCCCGGTGCACGTCCCGGTCAACGTCTGCGGCAACACCGTCAACGTCGTCGGAGTACTGAACCCCGCCATGGGCAACGGCTGCGCGAACGTGTCGGACGGTGCCGGCTCACGCCCCCCGCAAGGCGGCAAGGAGCACCCCGGCACTCCGGGCAAGGGCGGCTCGCACACCGAGGGAGGCGCCGGAAACTCACCCGGTGTCGGCTCCGGCAATGTGATCGAGGTGCCGATCGACGTCCCCGTGAACGTCTGCGGGAACAGCGTCGACGTCATCGGGGCACTGAACCCCACCACGGGCAACGGCTGCGAGAACGCGGACACCCCCGCGCCGCCGACCGAGCACACGCCCGAGACCCCGGGCACTCCGAAGCCCCCGACGGAGCGCGTCATCCCGCCGTCCCCCCACACCCCGAACACCCCGAAGGCACAGGTCGTCGATCCGCCGGCCGCCCCCAAGGGCACCGAGGTACTGGCCCGGACCGGGTCGGACGGGCTCGGACTGGTGATTCCGGCCGGTGCGGCCCTGCTCCTCGCGGGCGGGCTCATCTACCGCCGCGCCCGCGCCGCCGCGTAGGCACCGCACTGGGCCGTACCGCACAGGGCCGTACGAGTGACGGCACACCGGTTCGGTCCCGGTACGGCCACGGGGCGGGGCTCCGCACAGAGCGGGGACCCGCCCCGTCGCCGTCACCAGGTGGCGCGCACCTGACGGATGATGCGTCGGCGCAGCCGCACTCTGCGACTGCCGTCCCGATGCAGGCTCAGTCGGTCCATTTCCCAGTGTCCGTACTCGGCGTGGTCGGTCAGCAGGCGGGTCGCGTCGCTGCGGGACACCCCGCGCGGCACGTACACGTCGACAAATTCGTATTCCGGCATCGCATCTATTGTGCGGGCAGAGGCCCGGTACGGATAGCGTCTGCTCTATGTCTGATGCTGCGCAGCCCACGGCTGCCGAGGTACGTGCCGCCGCCGAGGCGGTCAAGGTCGCGCTGGACCGTCACCTCGCGGCGGTCGAACGCCGCACGGGGGAGGACGACCCGGCGGTTTCCGAGGCGTTCAACGCCCTTGCCACCGCGGCGGAGGCGTACGACGAGCGGCTCTACGACCTCTACGACGAGGTCACCCCCTTCGAGATCCCCGGCACGGACGACTCCTTGCCGCCCTACACGGGCCCGGAGGAGCCGAACGCGCTCAGTGTGCTCATCCGCCGCGACTACGCGGTGGCGGAGCCGCGGAGACTGCTCGCTCAGGCACAGCGCATCGCCGATGTCGACGGGGACGCCGAGACCGTGGCGGTCGTCGGCGCCAGCGTGCACGCCGCCGTCGGTGTGCTCTTCGGTGAGTACGAACCGGACGAGATCGCCTCCCGGCACAAGGAGTTCGGCCTGGAGGAGGGCGACTCGACACTCTGGGTGTCGGCCGCCGACGACCTGCCAGAGCCCGGCGAATGGCTCAGCGCCCCCTTCGAACAGGCCGACCCGCAACAGGTGGTCTGCCGCTTCGACGTCAGCTCGGTCTTCGACGAGGACGACTTCGACGGCCAGAGGGACCTCGGCGACCTGGAAGAACAGGACGCCTGACCCCGCCCCCGACCCGCCCGCACTCCCGCGGGCGGGTCCTTGCCGTCGCCCGCCCGCGGGGCGGGGCCGTGCCCGGCGTCACGCGCCGGCCGGAACTTCCCGGACGCGCTCTGGCCCGTTCGGGTCACACCGCCGGCGTGAGCAGGCCCTCCAGGAGGGAACGGAGCCGGGTCGTCCGGTCGGCCGCCGGGATTCCCGTCACCGCCTGGGCGAGCGCCTGGTCGACGCCGTGGACCACGGACAGATGGCGTTCGCCCCGGCTGAAGGCCGTGTACACCCACGGCCGGTTCAGAGCCTGCGCCGCGTCGCCGGGCAGGACCACGACGGCGGCCGGCCACCGCATCCCCGCCGCCTGGTGCGCGGTGAGCGCCCAGCCGTGCCGTACGACCGATTCGACCAGCTCCCTGGGCACCACCACGGGCAGCCCGTCGCAGTCCAGCCGCAGGCCCGCCGCGTCCGCCGACACCACCGAGGCCATCACCGCGCGGCCCGGCGCGGGCACATAGGCCACCCGGTCGTCCGGGTCGAAACCGCCGAACCGGCCGGGGCCGGGGTTCAGCCGCTCCTTGAGCGCCGCGTTCAGCGCGCGCGTGCCGACCGCCCCGGCGTGTCCCACCGTGATGACCTGTGTCTGTCCGGACGGCACACCGATCGCGCGCGGCACCGAGTCGGCGACGAGCTGCACCGTACGGTGCACGGCCTCGCCCGCGTCCCGTACGGGCACGATCACGACCTCCTTGCCGGGCGCCTCGACCTGGTTCAGCTCACCGATGCCGATGCCGGAGACCAGCTCGCCGAGCGGCCCCGGGTCCGGCGTACGCGAGGCGATCTGCGGGCACACCCGGGCCGCCAGCAGATCCGCGAAGACCCGCCCCGCGCCCGCCGACCACAGCACCCCCGGGTCGCCGCTGAGGACCAGCCGCGCGCCGTCGGGCAGCGACTCCACCAGCACCGTCGCCGTCTCCACGTCCAGCTGGGGCGCGTCCAGGACGACCAGCAGATCGAGATCCAGCGCGCCGTCCGCGTCCCGCCCCGGCCCCTCCGTGCCGGACAGCAGCCCCGCGACCGTCACCGCACCGGCGCCCAGCCGGTGCCGGCCGTTCTCGCTGTGCGCGGCCACGACCGGACGCAGACCCAGCGTGCGCGCCGCCTCGGCCAGCGCCACCGGCTCGGCGCGCGCGGCCTCACCGCCGGTGTGGACCACCAGACCGTGTCCGGCGACCGCGCGGATCAGCTCGCCCGCCGAGGGCGACGGAGCCTGCGCGGCGGCTTCGTCCCAGGACGCCTCCTGGGCGGTCTTCACCAGCCGGGCCAGGCCGTCGGCAAGGCTCTCCTCGGCGAGCGCGTACCGGTCCAGGCCGAGCAGCACCGGCACGGCCGGACCGTCGGCGGCGCCCTCCTCGTCCTCCGTACCCTCCTCGGCGGGTACGGCGCCGTCCTGGAACATCAGCACCGCGCCCTCCGCGACGGCGTGCCGCAGCGCCTCGTCCGGGTCGGGCACCGACCGCTCCGCCAGCGCGGCCCGCACCTGCGGGTACGCGAGCGCGGTGCTGCCCCGCACGGCGGCGCGCTCCAGCAGCCAGCCCACGAGAGCGGCGGCCCGCCGCTCGTCGCCGGGACCGCACCCGTCGCCGAGCAGCGCGCGGGCGAAACCGTCGGCCTGCTCGGGCTGTACGCCGGGAACGGACAGCAGCAGCCACGGATCCTCGCGCAGGGCGTCACCGGCCTGCTCCCCGAGCGCGGCCGTGACCGGTGCGGCCAGCGTCCGCGGCGCGCCACCCTCGACGAGCACGTCCCCGACGGCCGCCACGGCCCCCGGAGCGGTCTCGGCGGCCACGGCGGCGGTACGCACGGGCTCGGGAGCCCGGGGCCGGTCCTGAGCCGGTACGGGGGCGGCCACGGGCGCCGGCGGGGCCGCCTGGCCGCTCTCCATGGCCCGTACGGCGGCGAGCAGATCCGCCGCCTGCCCGCTCAGCTTGGTGCCCGCCGGGATGGGGCCCTCCTTCTCGGCCTTCCGCTGCGCGATCCGGGCGCGCAGCTCACGCTGCGCGGCGATCTCCTCCTCCGCCTCGGACAGCTGCGCCGCCGCGTCCTCGGCGGATTTCGTCCCGTCCTCCGCCGAATCCTCGGCCGCGTCCTCGGCGTCCTCGGCCGCGTCTGCATCGGACTCCGGCTCAGCGGCTGCGTCCGCCCCGGCCACCGCCACCGCCGCGGACTCCTCCGCGACCGCGCCGTCGCGGTCCTCGGCGGAGGCCTCGTCGGGGGAACCGGGGGTCGTCCCCCGGGAAGGCACAGTCACAGCGTGCTCCAGTCCTGATCGGGATAGCGGTGCACGGGCGCCGACACATCGTCGAGCGCCTGGCAGATCTCGTCCGGAAGCCTAAGGCTCTCCACTGACAACGCGGCCGTGAGCTGCTGCGCGTTGCGCGCGCCGACGATCGGGGCGACCACACCCGGCCGGTCCCTGACCCACGCCAGCGCCACCTCCAGCGCCGTCGTCGCCAGCCCCTCCGCCGCCGTCATCACCGCGTCGACGATGCGGCTCGCCGGCTCGTCGAGATACGGCTCCACGAACGGCGCCAACTGCTCCGACGCGCCACGGGAGTCGGCGGGTGTCGAATACCGGTACTTGCCCGTCAGCACCCCCCGGCCCAGCGGCGACGAGGGCAGCAGCCCGACCCCCAGATCGACGGCGGCGGGCAACACCTCGCGCTCCACGCCCCGTTGCAGCAGCGAGTACTCCATCTGCGTGCTGGCCAGCCGGGTCCGGATCCCGGGCGAGGCCAGCTGCCAGGTCGCCGCCTTGGCGAGCTGCCAGCCCGAGAAGTTCGACACCCCCGCGTATCTGGCCCGGCCGCTGCTCACGGCTATGTCGAGCGCCTGGAGCGTCTCCTCCAACGGCGTCCCGGAGTCGAACGCGTGCACCTGCCAGAGATCGACATGATCCGTGCCCAGCCGCTCCAGCGAGGCGTCCAGCGCGGAGAGCAGATGCCCGCGCGAGCCGTTGAAGCGCCGGTACGGATCCGGCACACTGCCCGCCTTGGTGGCGATCACCAGATCCCGGCGCGGCACGAGTCTCTCCACCAACTGCCCGAGCAGATACTCCGCCTCCCCGCCGCCGTACACGTCGGCGGTGTCGACAAGGGTGCCGCCCGCCTCCCAGAAAGCCTTCAACTGGTCGGCGGCGTCGTGCTCGTCGGTGTCCCGCCCCCAGGTCAGCGTGCCGAGCCCGATCCGGGACACTCGCAGGCCGGTACGGCCGAGATGCCTCTGCTCCATGACCGCTGAGATTACTGGCCGGAACCGCACTCGCAGTGAGCCTGTGGACAACCGGCCCCCGGCGGCAGCCCGATGCCACCCCTGACGGATGCCGGACCACGCGCTAGAGTCCCGGCACAGGGACGTTACTGATCGGTAAGGGAGTGGTTATGCGGCTCGGCATCAATCTCGGCTACTGGGGCGCCGGCATGGACAGCGACAACCTCGCCGTCGCCCAGGAGGCCGACCGGCTCGGCTACGACGTCTGCTGGGCCGCCGAGGCGTACGGCTCCGACGTCCCCACCGTGCTGAGCTGGGTCGCCGCCCAGACCGAGAACATCGACATCGGCTCGGCGATCCTCCAGATCCCGGCCCGCCAGCCCGCCATGACCGCGATGACGGCCGCTACGCTCGACTCGCTCTCCGGCGGCCGGTTCCGCCTCGGCCTCGGCGTCTCCGGCCCGCAGGTCTCGGAGGGCTGGTACGGCGTCAAGTTCGACAAGCCGCTGTCCCGCACCCGTGAGTACGTCGAGATCGTCCGCCGCGCCATGTCCCGCGAGCGCCTCTCCTACGAAGGCGAGCACTGGACCCTGCCGCTGCCCGACGGACCCGGAAAGCCGCTCAAGCTCACCGTCCACCCCGAGCGCCCGCACATCCCCCTCTACATCGCCGCGATCGGCCCCAAGAACCTCGAACAGACCGGCGAGATCGCCGACGGCGCCCTGCTGATCTTCCCGTCGGCCGAACATCTTGAGGAGACCGCGCTCCGGCATCTGCGCGCGGGCCGCGAGAAGGCCGGTCTGACCATGACCGGATTCGATGTCTGCCCGACCCTGCCGATCGCGCTCGGCGAGGACACCGCCGCGCTGGCGGACATGTTCCGCCCGTACACCGCCCTGTACGTGGGCGGTATGGGCAGCCGTAAGCAGAACTTCTACAACCAGCTGGCCGGGCGCATGGGGTACGAGCGCGAGGCGGCGGAGATCCAGGACAAGTACCTCGCCGGCGACAAGGACGGCGCCGCGGCGGCCGTGCCGCACCGGCTGATCGACTCGACCACACTGCTCGGCCCGGTGGAGCGGATCGCCGACCGGATGAAGGAGTACGACGCGGCCGGTGTGACGACCCTGACGCTGTCCCCGGCGGGCTTCACCCTCGACGACCGCCTCGCGGCCCTGCGCGCGGGCACCGAGGCCCTGGAACTGGCCGGCCTCGTCACCTGAGGGCACCGAGGCACCTCAGGGATCTCAGGGACTCAGGCGCCCGGTGTACCGCCGCGGCGGTACCCGGCAGCACCTGACTGGCTCAGAAGTCCGCGGCCGTGGTGGGGGCTCGGGGGGTCTTCCCCGCCACGGCCGTCACGAAGGACAACGCCCCGGCCCCCACCCGGTTACGCGCCCGCGCATACGTACGGACGTGCGCCGTCCCGTCCTCCCATCGGCCGAGTCGGGACGCTGTGCTGTTGCCGCTTCCCGCCGGTCACATTTGACTCACCTGTGTGGGTGTCTGCGGCGGACACCGGCATGGAGGTGGCATCCGATGCTCTCGGCCCGAGGCCTGTTCGAGGAAATCCTCGACAACGACGAATCCTTCCGGCTCTTCTGCTCCATCGCGGCCAGCGGCGAGGCCCAGGGCGGCTGGGAGAACGGCCGTATCGCCGCCTTGGTCCCCGACGGAATGCGTGACCTCGCCCCCAAGATCACCCGGCACGGCGCCGACGAGGACAAACACGGCCGTATCTTCCACGCCCTCCTGAAGAGGCGCGGCCTGGAACCGGTCGACGTCCCGCCCGCCACCGACTACACGATGCTGCTCGAAGAGCGCGGCATCGGTCTCACGCACGACAAGTTGCGCCGGAACGACCCGCTGACCGAGGAGGACATCGTCGTCTACCTCTCGCACAGCCGGGTGACCGAACAGCGCGCCGCCGACCAGATGGACATGCTGATGCGGTACTTCGGCGACCACCCGCTCGTCGGCAACGCCATCCGGATCATCAGCGCCGACGAGGACAACCATCTGGCGTACTGCCACGAGGAGTTGCTGCGCCTCGCGGGACTCGGCCACGGCCGCACCATCCACCGGGTGCTCCGGGAGAGCGCGCAGGCCGAGATCCGGATCTACCGCGACGTGAGCCTCGCCGTGATGGACCAGATGGGCCGTGTTCTCGACTGGCCCCGGCCCAAGGCGGCACTGCTGCGCGCCGGGATCCTCGGTCTGTACGCGATGGAGCGGGCGGGCGGCTGGCGGCGCATGGTCAGTCTCACCATGCCGGAGCGCCGCGACGCGCTGGGCGGCCCGGCGACCGCCGCCCCCGCCTTCTGAGCCCGGATTCCGGAGCCCAGAGCCCCTCCAGGCCCCCGCCCCCGGCCGTCGGATCAGCGGATCAGAGCCACCCGTTGCGCTTGAAAAGCCGGTGCAGGAAGATCACCGCGCCCACCATCAGGGCGATCGCGGCCGGATACCCCCACACCTGGCTCAGCTCCGGCATGTGCTGGAAGTTCATGCCCCACACCCCCGCGAGCAGCGTCGGCACCGCCGCCATCGCCGCCCAGGCCGAGATCTTGCGCATGTCGTCGTTCTGCCGCACGCCCATCTGCGCCAGATGGGCCGACAGGATGTCCGAGAGCAGCCGGTCGAGGCCCTCCACCTGCTCGTTGACGCGCGTCAGATGGTCGTCCACGTCCCGGAAGAACGGCTGCGACCGCTCCTGGACGAACGGCACACCGGAGCGCGTGAGCCGCGAGATGGGCGCCGCCAGCGGCCCGGCCGCCCGGCGGAACTCCAGCACCTGCCGCTTGAAGGTGTAGATCCGCTCCGCCGCCGGCTGGTCGCCCGCCTCGCGGCTCCTCGCCGAGCCGCCCTCGGCGGGCGAGAAGACCTGCGTCTCCAGCTCCTCCAGGTCGACCTGGAGCTCCCCGCAGACATCGAGGTAGTGGTCGACCACCGCGTCGCTCACGGCGTAGAGAACGGCGGTGGGACCGTGCTTGAGCACGTTCGGCTCCGCCTCCAGCCGGGTGCGTACGGCGTGCAGCGGCGCGCCCTCGCCGTGCCGGACGGTCACCACGAACGAGTCGCCGATGAAGATCATCAGCTCCCCGCTGGTGACGGTGTCCTTGTCGGAGTCGTACACCACCGGCTTGAGCACCATGAACAGGGAGTCGTCGTAGACCTCCAGCTTGGGCCGCTGATGCGCCTTGAGCGAGTCCTCCACGGCCAGTGGATGCATCCCGAACTCACTGCTGACGAGGGCGAACTCCTGCTCCGTCGGCTCATGGAGCCCGATCCAGAGAAAGGCGTTCCCCTCCGCACGCGCCTCGGCGAGGGCGTCGGACAGATCTGCGGGCCCGTCGGTACGGCGCCCGTCGCGGTAGATGGCACGGTCGACGATCACCCCGTGCATTCTTCCCGGGAGAAGCGCTTCGACGCACGTCTGCCGCACCCGCTCCCTGTTCACCGGCCGCCCGCCCGCCGCTGTCCGGGTGGCCACCGCGCCCTTCCCCCGCCGGTCTAGGCTGGCCCCATGGCCACCCTGATCCTCGTACGGCACGGGCGTTCCACCGCCAACACCTCGGGCGTCCTCGCCGGCCGGACCCCCGGCGTCGGGCTCGACGAGCAGGGCCTCGCGCAGGCCGCCGCCCTGCCGGGGCGCCTCGCCGGCCTGCCGCTCGCCGCCGTCGTCAGCAGCCCCCTCCAGCGCTGTCTGGAGACGATCCGGCCGCTCCTCGACGCCCGCCCCGGCGTCGAGACGCACCACGAGGAGCGGATCAACGAGTGCGACTACGGCGACTGGTCCGGGCGCAAGCTCGCCGAACTCTCCGACGACCCCCTGATGTCGGTCGTGCAGCAGCACCCCTCGTCCGCCGCGTTCCCCGGCGGCGAGTCGATGCGCGCCATGCAGGCACGCGCCGTGGACGCCGTACGGGACTGGAACGCCCGCGTCGAGGCGGAGCACGGCGAGGACGCCGTCTTCCTGATGTGCTCGCACGGCGACATCATCAAGTCCCTGGTGGCCGACGCCCTCGGCATGCACCTCGACCTCTTCCAGCGGATCCACGCCGACCCCTGCTCGATCACCGCCATCAGGTACACCCGGCTGCGCCCGTTCGTGGTGCGGCTCGGGGACACCGGCGACCTCGGGTCCCTGACGCCGCGTGAGAACGGCGCGGCGGGAAAGAAGGACTCCAGCGGTGAAGCCGTCGTGGGTGGTGGCACCGGCGCGGTGTGATCGCCGCGCGCAGTAGGGTGGACGGGCCGTCCGTGCCATCCCCGGAAGTTCGCCCGCCGGGCACCGCGGCCCGCCCCATTCCGTCAATTCCCAAGGGAGACAGGACGTGTCCCGTCAGGTGTTCCTCTACGACCCGCCGGACCGCTTCGTGGCCGGTACGGTCGGGCTGCCTGGCCGCCGTACGTTCTTCCTCCAGGCATCCGCCTCGGGCCGCGTCACCAGCGTGTCCCTGGAGAAGACCCAGGTCGCCGCGCTCGCCGAGCGGATCGATGAACTGCTCGACGAGGTCGTGCGCCGTACCGGCGGCAACGCACCGGTGCCCGCCATGGCACCCACCGACGTCGCCGACGCCGCCCCGCTCGACGCCCCCGTCGAGGAGGAGTTCCGGGTCGGCACCATGGCCCTGGCCTGGGACGGCGACGAACAGCGCATGATCGTCGAGGCCCAGGCACTCGTCGAACTCGACGCGGACACCGACGAAGACCTCGCCGACGCCGAGGAGCGGCTGCTCCAGGACGAGGAGAACGGCCCGCCGATGCTCCGCGTGCGGCTCTCCGGCGCCCAGGCGAGGGCCTTCGCCAAACGTGCCCTGGACGTGGTCAACGCAGGCCGGCCGCCGTGCCCGCTGTGCAGTCTGCCGCTCGACCCGGAGGGACACGTATGTCCGCGCCAGAACGGATACCGCCGCGACGCATGAGCGTGACCGCGCTGGATCTGATCACCAAGGGCGAACTGACCGTGCGGGGCCGGATCCGTGAGGCCTCCAACGCCGTTCTCCACTGCGCCGTGTCGTACGAGGGCCACGAGGCGTTCTGCGTCTACAAGCCCGTCGCCGGGGAGCAGCCGCTCTGGGACTTCCCCGACGGCACGCTCGCCCAGCGCGAGGTGGCCGCGTACGAGATCTCCGAGGCGACCGGGTGGGGTCTGGTGCCGCCCACCGTGCTGCGCGACGGGCCGTACGGCGAAGGCATGTGCCAGCTGTGGATCGAGGCCGACGAGAGCGACACGGCGCCCCAACTCCTCGCGCTGGTCGAGGAGAAGGAGCCCGCCGAAGGCTGGAAGGCGATCGGTTTCGCCGAGGTCGGCGAGGGCCGCACGGCGTTGCTCGTGCACGCCGACGACCCGCGCCTGCGGCGGCTCGCGGTCCTCGACGCGGTCATCAACAACGGCGACCGCAAGGGCGGCCATCTGCTGCCCGAGGCCGGTGGCCGGCTGTACGCGATCGACCACGGCGTCACCTTCAACGTGGACGACAAGCTGCGCACCCTGCTGTGGGGCTGGGCGGGGGAGCCGCTGCCCGCCGAGGCCGTCACGGTCCTGGACCGGCTGGCCGGCGAACTCGCCGAAGGCACCCCGCTCGCCACCCGGTTGGCCGAACTGATCACACCGGCCGAGACCGAGGCCGTACGCGCCCGGGTCCAGGAGCTGCGCCGTACGGGACTGCATCCGAAGCCGTCCGGGCAGTGGCCCGCGATCCCCTGGCCGCCGGTCTGAGCGGACGTATGTGCACGGCGGGGGCGCCGGCGGGCCGTGCGGCGGCCATGCACCGACCGGCGGATCACGCAAGAGCGCCGAACTGGACAACAGTCCTGGTCCGGTTCGTATCCGGAAGCAACGTCCGGTTACGCTCATGACATGCATGCCTGGCCCGCTTCCGACGTCCCCGCCCTGCCCGGCAAGGGCCGCGACCTCCGGATTCACGACACCGCGACCGGTGGCCCCGTCACCGTCGATCCCGGACCCGTCGCCCGTATCTACGTCTGCGGCATCACGCCGTACGACGCGACGCACATCGGGCACGCGGCGACCTACAACGCGTTCGACCTCGTGCAGCGCGTCTGGCTCGACACCAAGCGGCAGATCCAGTACGTCCAGAACGTCACCGACATCGACGACCCGCTGCTTGAGCGGGCGGCGCGCGACGGGGAGGACTGGACCGGGCTCGCCGAGCGCGAGACCGCCCTCTTCCGGGAGGACATGACGGCGCTGCGGATGCTGCCGCCGCAGCACTACATCGGCGCGGTCGAGGCGATACCGGGCATCGTGCCGCTCGTGGAGCGGCTGTGCGAGAGCGGCGCCGCGTACGTCCTGGAGGGCGACGTCTACTTCTCCGTCGAGGCCGACCCGCACTTCGGCGAGGTCTCCGGTCTCGACGCGGAGGCGATGCGGCTGCTCTCCGCCGAGCGCGGCGGCGACCCCGAGCGACCCGGCAAGAAGAACCCGCTCGACCCGATGCTCTGGATGGCCGCCCGCGAGGGCGAGCCGGACTGGGACGGCGGCAGTCTCGGCCGCGGCCGGCCGGGCTGGCACATCGAGTGTGTGGCCATCGCCCTCGACCACCTCGGCATGGGCTTCGACGTCCAGGGCGGCGGCAGCGACCTGGCCTTCCCGCACCACGAGATGGGCGCCTCGCACGCGCAGGCGCTGACCGGCGAGTACCCGTTCGCCAAGGCGTACGTGCACGCCGGGATGGTCGCTCTCGACGGCGCGAAGATGTCCAAGTCCAAGGGCAATCTGGTCTTCGTCTCGACCCTGCGCCGGGCGGGCGTGGACCCGGCCGCGATCCGGCTCTCGCTGCTCGCGCACCACTACCGCGCCGACTGGGAGTGGACGGACCAGGTGCTCGAAGAGGCGGTGGCACGGCTGGCGCGCTGGCGTGCGGCCGTGTCCCGTCCCGACGGCCCCGACGCGGGTGCGCTGGTGGAAGAGGTCCGGGAGGCCCTGGCGAACGACCTGGACGCCCCGGCGGCCCTGGCCGCCGTCGACCGCTGGGCGGCCCGTCAGGAGTCCACGGGCGGTACGGACGAAGGGGCACCCGGAGTGGTTTCCCGGACGGTCGACGCGCTGCTGGGCGTCGCGCTGTAGAGCGGTGACGGAATCGGTGCACCGGGTCCGCCCGGGGGCCGATTCGTCCCCGGTCGCCGGACGGACCGCGGATCCGGTCCGTCCGGCGATCGACAGCCAACACGACGAGGTCACACGTGACCCGGTGGCCGGATGCCCGGCCACCCGCCGCGCCGCTCAGTCGTCCGAGGAATCCTCGTCGTCCGCCGGGCCGGCGTCCGGGCCCGGTTTCCCGTCGGGACCGGATTCCTTGTCCTTGTCAGGCCCCGTGGCTGGACCCGTGGCCGCGTCCGGACCCGGTCCTGGCCTCGGGGCCCGCGGCGGTCTGCCGCGCCCCGGTCCCGAACCCGGCCCCGATGTGTCGCGCAGATACGTCCCCGAGCCCTCGCCGGTCTCCGTGGCGTGCCCGCCGGGCGCCTGCCCGGGACCGCCGTCACGCCGGCGCAGATACCGCTCGAACTCCCGCGCGATGGCCTCGCCCGACGCCTCGGGCAGCTCCGCGGTGTCCCGCGCCTCCTCCAGCGACTGGACGTACTCCGCCACCTCGCTGTCCTCGGCGGCCAGTTGGTCCACCCCGAGCTGCCACGCCCGCGCGTCCTCCGCCAGTTCGCCCAGCGGGATCCGCAGCCCGATCAGATCCTCCAGCCGGTTCAGCAGGGCCAGCGTGGCCTTCGGGTTGGGCGGCTGCGACACGTAGTGCGGTACGGCGGCCCACAGACTCACCGCCGGCACCCCCGCGTGGGTGCACGCCTCCTGAAGGATGCCGACGATGCCCGTCGGCCCCTCGTACCGCGTCTCCTCCAGGTCCATCGTCCTGGCCAGGTCCGCGTCCGAGGTCACGCCGCTCACCGGCACCGGGCGGGTGTGCGGGGTGTCGCCGAGCAGCGCGCCCAGGATCACCACCATCTCCACGCCCAGCTCATGGGCGAAGCCCAGGATCTCGTTGCAGAAGGAGCGCCAGCGCATGGACGGTTCGATGCCGCGGACCAGCACCAGGTCACGGGGTTTCTCCCCGCCGACCCGGACCACGGAGAGCCGGGTCGTGGGCCAGACGATCTTCCGTGCGCCGCCGTCCAGCCAGACCGTGGGCCGGTTGACCTGGAAGTCGTAGTAGTCCTCGGCGTCGAGCGCCGCGAACACCTCGCCCTTCCACTCCCTGTCCAGATGTCCGACCGCCGTGGAGGCGGCGTCGCCGGCGTCGTTCCAGCCCTCGAACGCGGCCACCATGACCGGGTCGATCAGCTCGGGTACCCCCTCGAGCTCGATCACCCAGGCCTCCTTCCGAAGTGTTCTCTGAACGTACGGACCAACCTTACGGCTTCTCAGCTACCCGCCCGCAGCCCCCGTGCACGCGCGGGTGAACTTCCGCGCCGCTGGGCATGGCTGGGGGTGCCGAGGCAACGAATCGGAGAATTCATCCGAGCTGTGACCGTAAATTTCGTTCCGCCCCTGGACGTTTACCCGTCAACGACGCTATACATCGGATGACCGAAGAGGTCCGATGTTCTTCTCAGGGGGCGTGCAGTGAGTCAGACCGTCACAGAGTTCGGGGTACACGACATCCGCTTCCCCACCTCGGAACAGCTCGACGGCTCGGACGCCATGAACCCCGACCCCGACTACTCCGCGGCCTACGTGGTCCTGCGCACCGACGACGGCGCCGAGGGCCACGGCTTCTGCTTCACCATCGGCCGGGGCAACGACGTGCTCGCCGCCGCCATCGAGGCCCTGCGCCCGTATCTGATCGGCCGCCGGGCACCGCGTACCGCCGCCGATCTCGCCGCGCTCCACATCGAGTTGACCCACGACTCTCAACTGCGCTGGCTGGGCCCGGAGAAGGGCGTGATGCACATGGCCGCGGGCGCGGTCATCAACGCGGCCTGGGACCTGGCGGCCAAGGCCGCGAACCTGCCCGTCTGGGAGTTTCTGGCCGGCATGACGCCGGAGGAGTTGGTCTCCCTCGTCGACTTCCGCTATCTCACCGACGCCCTCACCCCGGCCGAGGCGCTGGAGATCCTGCGCGCCGCCGAGCCAGGCCGCGCCGAGCGCGCCGCCCGGCTGCGCGCCGAGGGCTACCCCGCGTACACCACCTCGCCCGGCTGGCTCGGCTACGACGACAACAAGCTCGTCACCCTCGCCGAACAGGCCGTCGCCGACGGCTTCGAGCAGATCAAGCTCAAGGTGGGCGGCGACCTGGACGACGACGTACGCCGGATGAAGCTGGCCCGCGCGGCGGTCGGCCCGGACATCCGTATCGCCGTCGACGCCAACCAGCGCTGGGACGTGCCCGACGCGATCCGCTGGATGACCGCGCTGGCCCCGCACGAACCGCACTGGATCGAGGAGCCCACCAGCCCCGACGACATCCTCGGCCACGCCGCCGTCCGGGCCGGCCAGCCCGTCAAGGTCGCCACCGGCGAACACGTCGCCAACCGCGTCGTGTTCAAGCAGCTGCTCCAGGCCGAGGCCGTCGACTTCGTCCAGATCGACGCCGCACGCGTCGCCGGAGTCAACGAGAACCTGGCGATCCTGCTCCTCGCCGCCAAGTACGGCAAGCCCGTCTGCCCGCACGCCGGCGGAGTCGGCCTGTGCGAACTGGTCCAACATCTGGCGATGTTCGACTACGTTGCCGTCTCGGGCACCTGGGAGGACCGCGTGATCGAGTACGTCGACCACCTCCACGAGCACTTCACCGACCCCGCGGTGATCGACTCGGGCCGCTACGTCGCGCCGGGCGCCCCCGGCTTCTCGGCGCGCATGCGCCCGGAGTCGATCGCCGCACACCGCTACCCCGAAGGGCCCGTCTGGCAGGCCCGCCGCACCACCGAGGAGGCCAACTCATGACCGCGGCACAGGACACCGGAGACTTCGCGGGCCTCAGCGCCCTCGTGACCGGCGGCGCCTCCGGCATCGGCGCGGCCATCGCGACCCTGCTGCTCGCGCGCGGCGCGCGCGTCGCCGTACTCGACCGCGACATCACATCGGCCCCCGCCGGCACCTTGGCGCTGAAGGCCGACGTGACCGACGACGCCGCCGTCCGCGCGGCCGTCGACGCGGCGGCGGCCGAGTTCGGGGCCCTGCACACCGTCGTGTCCAACGCCGGGATCGGCGCGATCGGCACCGTCGCCGACAACGACGACGCCGAATGGCTGCGGGTCCTCGACATCAACGTCCTCGGCATGGTCCGCACCGCGCGCCACGCCCTGCCCCATCTGCGTCTCGCGGCGGAGAGCCGGCCCGGTGCCGTCTCCATCACCCACACCTGCTCCATCGCCGCCACGGCCGGACTGCCGCAACGCGCCCTGTACAGCGCCAGCAAGGGCGCGGTGCAGTCGCTGACGCTCGCGATGGCCGCCGACCACGTACGCGAGGGCATCCGCGTCAACTGCGTCAACCCCGGCACCGCCGACACCCCCTGGGTCGGCCGCCTGCTCGACCAGGCAGCCGACCCGGCGGCCGAACGCGCCGCCCTCGAAGCGCGCCAGCCCACGGGACGGCTGGTCGGCGCGGACGAGGTCGCCGCCGCGGTCGCCTATCTCGCCAGCCCCGCCGCAGCCGCCGTCACGGGCACGGCACTCGCGGTAGACGGAGGAATGCAGGGCCTGCGCCTGCGTCCCGCCACCCCCTGAGCTTGAGCCGACACTCACCCAAGGACGGACAATCCATGCTGCGACACCCTGTGGGGCGATCCCCACGCACCGCACTGCGTACGAGCGCCGCGGCCTGCGCCGCGCTGCTCGCCGTCACGGCCCTCGCGGGCTGCAACCGTGACTCGGGGAGCGGGGACGCCGAAGGCGGCGGCAAGGTCGGTATCGACCTGCCGCGCAGTGACAGCGACTTCTGGAACTCCTACCAGCAGTACATCGAGTCCGGCGTCAAGGACGAGGGGGTCGACGCGCTGCCGCTGACCAACTCGCAGAACGACATCGGCAAGCTCGTCTCCAACGTCCAGGCCTTCACCGACCAGGGCGCCAAGGCCGTCGTCATGGCCCCGCAGGACACCGGCGCGATAGCCGAGACGCTGGCCACGCTGAACGAGAAGAAGATTCCCGTCGTCAGTGTGGACACCCGCCCCGACAAGGGCGACGTCTACATGGTCGTACGGGCCGACAACCGCGCGTACGGCGAGAAGGCCTGCGAGTACCTCGGCGAGCAGCTGGGCGGCAAGGGCAAGGTCGCCGAGTTCCAGGGCGACCTCTCCTCCATCAACGGCCGTGACCGTTCGGAGGCGTTCAAGAAGTGCATGGACGAGAAGTTCCCGGACATCCAGGTCTTCGAGCTGGCCACCGAGTGGAAGGGCGAGGTGGCGTCCGCCAAGCTCCAGTCCACCCTCGCCGCCCACCCCGACCTCAACGGCATCTACATGCAGGCCGGCGGCGTCTTCCTCCAGCCCACGCTCGCCCTGCTGGAGCAGAAGAAGCTCCTCAAGCCGCCGGGGGAGAAGGGCCACATCACGATCATCTCCAACGACGGCATCCCGGAGGAGCTGGACGCGATCCGGGAGGGCAAGATCGACGCGACGATCTCGCAGCCGGCCGACCTGTACGCCAAGTACGCGCTGTACTACGCGAAGGAGGCGCTGGCCGGGAAGACCCCGAAGGAGGGGCCGACCGACCACGACTCCAACATCATCAAGATCCCGGGCGGCTTCGAGGACCAGCTGCCCGCGCCCCTGGTGACCAAGGAGAACGTGGACGACAAGGCGCTGTGGGCCAACCAGCTGGAGAAGAAGAGCTAGTCATGGACCACCAGGCACCTGCGGCCGGAGGGCCGGCAGCGGCGGCGCCCGCCGTCCACGCGGAGGGCATCGTCAAGCGCTTCGGTCCCACCGTGGCGCTCGACGGTGTCCGGCTGACCGTCGCGCCCGGCGAGTCCCACGCACTCGTCGGGCGCAACGGCGCCGGCAAGTCCACCCTCGTCAGTGTCCTCACGGGACTCCACGAGGCCGACGCGGGAAAGGTCAGCTTCGGCGGTGAGCCGGCGCCCCCCTTCGGCGACATCACCGCCTGGCAGTCCAAGGTCGCCTGCGTCTACCAGAAGTCGATGGTCGTGCCCGACCTGACCGTCGCCGAGAATCTGTTCCTCAACAACTACGGCCTGGACAACGGCCGTTCCGGGCTCGCGGGCCGGCTGATCAGCTGGCGCCGGCTCCGCACCCGGGCCGAGGAACTGCTCGCCGAGTACGGGGTCAGCGTCGACCCGAACGCGCGCGCCAAGGATCTCGCCGTCGAACAGCGGCAGTTCGTGGAGATCGCGCGCGCCCTGTCGTTCGGCGCCCGCCTCATCATCCTGGACGAGCCCACCGCCCAGCTCGACGCCCGAGGCATCGACAGCCTCTTCGAGAAGCTCCGCGACCTCCAGAGCCAGGGGGTGGCGTTCCTCTTCATCTCCCACCACCTCCAGGAGGTGTACGAGCTGTGCAGCACGGTCACCGTCTACCGCGACGCCCGCCATGTCCTGACCGCACCGGTCGCCGACCTGGCCAAGGCGGACCTGGTGACGGCCATGACGGGCGACGCGGCGAGCTCGGCCGCGGCTTGGCACGCCGCGCACGCGGTGGCGCCGGACCGGACGGCGGAGCCCGTACTGACCACCGAAGGGCTCACTCTGGAGGGCGAGTTCGAACCGCTCGATCTCGAAGTGCGCCCCGGTGAGGTCCTGGGTGTGGCCGGGGCCGCGGCCAGCGGCAACACCGCGCTGGGCGAGACCCTGGCCGGTATGCGAAAGGCGACGGCGGGCCGGATCGCGGTACGCGACCGGACGGTGAGGCCGGGCAGCGTCCCGCACTCGCTGGACGCCGGGATCGGCTACATCCCCGAGGACCGGCACCTCCAGGGACTCGTACTGAACCGCAGTGTCGCCGAGAACGCCACCCTCACGGTCGCCGATCAGCTCGGCCCGTGGGGGACCGTACTGCCCTCCCGTACCAGGGAGTTCGCACGGTCCATGATCGCCTCGCTGGACATCAAGACGACGGGTCCCGAGCAGCCGGTCTCGGGTCTGTCCGGCGGCAATCAGCAGAAGGTCGTCGTCGCCAGGGCGCTGGCCCGCGCGCCCAGCGTGCTGGTGGCCCTGCGCCCCACGGCGGGCGTCGACGTCAAGTCGAAGGACTCGCTGCTCGGCGTCGTGCGCCGGGTGGCCGACGAAGGAAACGCGGCCGTGATCATCTCGGACGAGCTGGATGATCTGCGGGTCTGTGACCGCGTACTGGCCCTGTTCCACGGGCGAGTGGTGGCAACGTTCGGGAGCGGGTGGACCGACCGGGAACTGGTCGCCGCCATGGAAGGTGTGGGGGAGAGCTGATGACCGACACGATACGACCGCCGGTGCTCGACAAGGAGCGCGACGACGACCACCCGCTGAGCCGGCTGAAGCTCATCAGGTGGAGCGACTTCTCGCTCGTGCCGGTGATCCTGGTGCTGATGGTGATCGGCTTCATCGTCTCGCCGGTCTTCCTCACCTCGAACAACCTGATCAGTGTCGTCCAGCAGTCGTCCGAGCTGAGCCTGCTGGTGCTCGGCCAGGCGCTGATCCTGATCTGCGGCCGGATGGACCTGTCGCTGGAGTCGACGATCGGCATCGCGCCGGTCATCGCCATGTGGATGGTGCTGCCGGGGGAGGGCGGCCGGTTCGCCGGTCTCGATCTGCTGCCCGTCTGGTCGGCCATCCCGCTGTGTCTGCTGGTCGGCCTGGTCGTCGGCGTGATCAACGGCTTCCTGATCCTGAAGCTGCGGGTCAACGGATTCATCGCGACCCTCGGCATGCTCACGATGCTGCGCGGCCTTCAGATCGGCATCACCGAGGGCAAGTCGATCACCGATGTCCCGGAGTCCTTCCGCTACCTCGGCAAGACCGACTGGCTGGGGGCGCCCGCCGCCGTCTGGATCTGTCTGGCGCTCTTCGCCATCGGCGGCGCGTCGCTCGCCTGGCTGCGGCACGGACGTTCGCTGTACGCCATCGGCGGCAACCCGGAGGCGGCGCGCGCCGCCGGTGTCCGGGTCGACCGGATCACCTGGATCGTGCTCGCCATCGGCGGCGTCCTCGCGGCCTTCGCCGGCATCCTCTACACCGGCCATTACGGCTCGGTGGCCGCCACCCAGGGCAACGGCTGGATCTTCCAGGTCTTCGCCGCGGCCGTGATCGGCGGCATCAGCCTCAAGGGCGGGCGCGGCACGCTCTTCGGCGCGCTGACCGGTGTGCTGACGCTGCAACTGGTCGTGAACGTGATGACGCTGGGCGGGGTGCCCGCGCTCTGGAACCAGTTCCTGAACGGCGCGATCATCATCGTCGCGCTGGTCATCTCACGGTTCGCGAGCGGCGAGAAGCAGGACTGACGGATACGGCTACGGCCACGGGTACGGCTGCGGGGGGGGGGGGGGGGGGGGGGGCCGCCCCCCCCCCGCCCCCCCCCGGCCCCCCCCCGGGGCCCGGGGGGGGCCCCCCCCCGCC